>JAHXHF010000215.1 GCA_025656895.1 gamma proteobacterium symbiont of Bathyaustriella thionipta | reverse complement strand
GGGAAAAAGATTTTGTTTCACTGCTTTTGCGTATGGTGGCTTGATGGCTGACTGTCAGGTTGATTTGGATTTCAGTGAAACTTCAGTGGCAGAGTTCTGCTGATTGATATGACAGGCCAGACAGCCACCGCCCCGGTCATGCGTTGCATCCAGTCGATGAAGTGTTTTTTTCTGCCCCAGATGGCAACTGGCGCACTGCTTGCGCAGCAGGCTGTCAGCCGGCGAATGGCCCAGTGTTGTCAGCTTGTTATCAGTCTGGTGAGCCGTTTCCAGGAAAGCCTGACGGGTGCGGCTGACAATCCCGGCACCGGTGTGCATGAGGCTGTGCGTTACTCCGGCTACTTTATCCGCATGACAGCCGCCACAAATCTGTTGCGCGCTGTCCATATCGCCCGGAAAGGCAATCAGCTGCTGGTGGGCCGCCTTTTTCTGCGTTGCATCGGGATCGCCAGCATGGCACTGAGTACAGCTCAACGCAAGGTGGCCATCGGCAAAGCCCTGTTGCCTGTCGTGATGGCAATCCAGGCAGGCCGCCATCGCAGCCTGTGAAAGAAAGCCGAGACAGGCGAACAGCAGCCGGCTGTAGAGCCAGAAAAGTGATCGATCGATAGCGGTTACCTCGCCATATACAGGCTCATCAGATCGGGTCTTGAAATGATGCCATGAACATGGTGCTCGGCATCGGTGATGACCAGCCGTTTGATCCTGTTTTTTTCCATGATCTGAATGGCGCGATTAACCGTATCATCTTCCTTGATGGTGATGGGGTTGCGCGTCATCAATCCATCCACGCTGGTGCCGCGGGTTTTGGCAGGCCGTTTGCGGCGGATAATCATGTCGAACATTTCGGTCACGGCCGAATCTTCGTTGATATTCAGGGCTGCCAGAAAATCCGATTCAGTAATAATACCGATCAGTCGGTTATCCACATCAACCACCGGCAGACTGCTGACATTGTGTTCTGCCATATAGGCGGCCGCCTTGCTCAGTGAGGTGCCGGTTTGCACCGTCAGTACGCCGGTTGTCATGATGTCTTTTACTTTCAGTGCTTTGGAACGGCGAATCTCGGGAGCAGTGGTCAGGTCTTTGCCGACAAAATTCATCTGTGACGGCAACAGTGGAACCATCGGCAGATAACCCGGCAGCAGCATGTGCCAGTAAACCCAGTCAAAGGCTATTTTGCCGATGTGGTTCATGTGACTTTCCTTGAGCAGCGAAAAAGGCCCGACTGCCGGCATGGGAAAAGAACCTTCCAGGGGTTCCATGTCGTAATTGAAATCCAGCAATAAAGCCTTGTGATAACCGGATTCGATGAAACAGTTGGCATGTCCGTCAAAGCTGGGAAGGGGTTTTTCACCATTGATTTCCCGCAGCAGGTTTTCAACCACGGTTTCGGTCTCAAAATGGGCAACAGAGCCGGCTTTGGAAGTGGCGACATTGGAATTGTCACCCATGAAATAAATGCGCTCAGCCTTTTTGCTTTTCAATGTGCGCGGGTCGGTCAGGCCGTAGCCGGTGCCGTCACCCAGGCCGGAGTCATCAATAACTTCAGGGCCAAGATTGGGCGGTATGGCACACAGCAAATCATAATCCACGCGCTCACCTTCGAAGGAGTGAATACAGTGATTCTCCGCGTCCACGCGTTCAATGGAAAAATTGGGAATCACATGAATGTTTTTCTGCTGCGCGATGCGGGTAAGAATGCGGTTGGCATTGGGCTTGGTAAAAGCACCGGAAAAAGGGGTAACCAGGCTGATTTCCACATCGTCACGAACGCCTTTAAGGTGAAAATAATAGTCAGCCAGAAAGGCAAATTCAATGGGGGCGACCGGGCACTTGATGGGCATGTCGGCAATATTGATGACCAGCCTGCCTGAGTGCATCCTGTCCAGTGCGGTTTGAAATTCAAGCGCGCCATCCAGAGTATAAAAAGTATAAACATCCTGTCCCATGGCTTCCGCCATGCCGCTGACTTCTTCGGGTACAATGCGACATCCCAGGGTTGAAATCAGCCAGTCATAATCAAAATCTCCGGCAGTGGTTTTGACCTGACGTTTCTCATGATCAATCCGCTCAACCAGGGCTTTTACGAAATTGACATTTTTCGGCAGGGGTTCATGAATATCACGGGCAATATCGCTGCGATCCTCATAGCCATACAGGCGAAAAGGGATGAACAGGCAACCGGGCTGGTAATGGTGCTCATGGGAACGGTCAATAATGGTAATGGCCCATTCTTTCCTATCCAGCTTGCCGCTGAGCATATTGGACAGTAGTGTGCCACCTGTACCGGCACCGAGAATGATGATATTTTTCATCGCCATGCTCCTGTTGGTTTCTGTTCTAAGTAGTGTCCGGCAGAAAACTCGCTATTTTCGAGGGGCTATGACCCAGCCCGCCGTCGAATTCAGTCAATTGCCTGCATTTTTGGCCACGCG
>JAHXHF010000128.1 GCA_025656895.1 gamma proteobacterium symbiont of Bathyaustriella thionipta | reverse complement strand
GATCCCAAGGCTTGCTTATGTTGCACTACGTACACCTCCAATGCCTCAGCGGTTGTTGAGCATGGCTGAGCCATGGGGGTAATCAGGAATTATTATTATTCTGATTGTTGCTAAAGACATCCTGCACCGTGCCGGCGCCGCCACAGGGCATGCCGATCATGGTCCAACGATTGGCCTGCAGGCCCTTGCCCATGCCGCAAGGGTAGTGATAGGCATACGCAGCACCGGATTTAGTGCCTACCGCATTATTCCAGGGAGCTCCCGCCAGGGCAGCATCACCGGACAGTGCGACTGATGAGCCAAAACGATCAGAGGGATCTGTATCATTGCCAACCAGCTTTTGCTGTTGTATCCATGTTGAGCCATTGCGCACGAAAATATAACCGGCTCCCCGCTCTGCATGATTCAGAGTGGCTCCCACCAATGCCGTTCTATCCAAAAGTGTGACCGAGGAACCAAATGCATCACGGTCGCCTCCGTCACTGGCCGTTAATTTCTGTTGTTCAGTCCAAAGACTGCCGGTTCGTGTGAAGACATAGGCAGAGCCGGATTGAAAGGCTACAGCAGTGTCTATATTGGCCCCAATCAATGCGCTATCTTCCGAGATGGAGACGGCTGAACCAAATCGATCCCGGGTGGAGGCGTCACTTGCGGTCAGTTTCTGCTGTTGTGTCCAGCTTGTGCCTGAGCGCACAAATACATAGGCCGAGCCGGAGAGTGAGCCGTCATCATCATCAAAATTGGAGCCAATCAAGATGCTGTTAGCATATATGGAAACGGAAACACCAAAGTTATCACCTCCCTGGGCATCACTGGCGGTTAACTTTTGTTGCTGTGTCCAGGTGCTGCCGGAGCGTACAAATACATAGGCTGAACCAGAGCCAAATCTTCCGTCATGATCATCTGAACGGGCTCCTATAACGGCGGTATCTCCAGACAGTGAAACCGCCGCACCAAATGAATCATTACTGGCCGCGTCACTGGCAGTCAACTTTTGTTGCTGTGTCCAGGTGCTGCCGGAGCGCACAAACACATAGGCTGAACCGGCTCCCGCACCCGCGTGATTATCCAGAGGCGCACCAATCAGCGCGCTGTTACCCTGCAGGGCAACGGCTTGCCCGAAACGGTGACTGAAGCCCGCATCGCTGGCGACCAGTTTTTGCTGCTCTGTCCAGTTGTTTCCATCACGTATAAACACATAGGCTGATCCGGAATCACTGCCTGCATCATTATTGCCATAGGCGCCGATCAGCGCGGTATTACCTGAAATAGCCACTGAAAAGCCGAAGAAATCTCCAACGCCCTCATCACTGGCGGTCAATTTGCTCTCGGTCGAGACCAGTGGGTCGATACTGAGCGGATAACGTGCATGGGAAGTATTCAGCTGCAGAGCCAGGACATTGTCGGTAAGTTGCATCCGGGCAGGTACTGTTTTGCCATTCACATCCCAGGCTTTAAGCCGGTCGTAGCTGAAGGCGTACTCACCCTGTGTCGTATAAAAGGCCAGCGCCTGAGCTTCATCTTTCCAACGGGCCTGCAGGTCGGTTTTTAGATTGAAACGCAGTTCGATGTACTCAGACTTTTTGGCGGGTGGCGCGGCAATGGTAAAACCCTGCTCCAGGCCTTTATAGCCATTCACATACCATTCACTGACCTTGCCACGCTGGTAAGTGATGCGGTTCAGATTTTTTTCGATATGATTCAGGGAAAGTGGTTGTTGCTGAGCTGAGCTACCCCAGCTTTGCAGTTCCATCTGCCAGTGCCAGTCTGATTTGCCGGCTAAAGGCTTTACCTGCAGACCCTGCGCATTGAATTTCAGTTGTAAACCCTGTTTGGGGTTACGGCTGCTGTATTGTCCGGCTTGGGTGCTGTTGGCTTCGATGCGGTGCAGGGATTTTTCCATAGCCTGACCCAGGCCTTGTGGCAAAGGTGAGCTGGCAGCCTGTGTTGATGGAAGATATAGCAGAGAAAGGGCTAGAAATCCTATCAAGAGGCGGTGGCTGTTTTTGAAATAGAGTAAAGGCATATGGCTTCTCAATCTCCAGAAGTAAGCATTTAGCAAGTAACCCAGCCAGTTTATCAAAGTTCTGTGCTATTCGTTGCTACAACCCATACTGACTCCGGAGAGGGGGTGGCACTGATTAACAAGAACCAATATACCCAGCCTATGGAGGTGGCGGAGGGCCACCCAATGAAGCGGCCGCCTGCTTTTCGGTAAGCAACAGCGTAACCATCACCGGCGGAATGTAGAGGCTACCCTTAGCCAGTTTTTGCAAAACCTCACGTCGGCTCTGACCGAAGGCGGGCGTAGGCTGGGTGTTGTTATCTGCTGATACATTGGGTTCAGACCCGCTCGCCTGCTGTTTGTTTGTGTCTTGTTGTAAAGTGGACCCCATAATCAAGACAGTAGTTTAAGCTGTACTCTGTGATGGGAGAAATGAACCAATGAGCGAAAGAAAGAAGAGAA
>JAHXHF010000256.1 GCA_025656895.1 gamma proteobacterium symbiont of Bathyaustriella thionipta | reverse complement strand
TTTATAAGTTATTTCTATCGGTAGCATGAGCATGCTTATGAATGGTTTTTGCCAAACAAGATTCTTAAAAAAACAGTGAAACTTCAGTGAAGTAAGCAATGCACAATTCAAGGCTTTTATGCCGCGCCACAGTTCCGGCCATGTCGGACGTCTGAGTCTGACGGCCGATGACAAGCCGGTGGTGAATGTCAGCTGGTCCATGGCGGCAAAATATTGTAACTGGCTGAGTAAAAAAGCCGGACTCGATCCGGTCTATAAGGCTCAGGGTGAAAAAATGCTGGCCATTCGACCTTTGCCAAACGGTTACCGACTACCGACAGAAGCGGAATGGGCGTGGGTGGCTCGCTATGCGGCCGGTAAAAATACAGCGGGCCGTTTCCCCTGGGGTGATAAAATGCCGCCTTTGGCCGGCTCCGGGAACTTTGCCGATGAAAGCGCCAGCAGCACGCTCAAACAAACATTGAGCGGTTACAATGATGGCTATGCGGCTACCGCTCCGGTCGGTACTTTTCGTAATAAAAGCCTGGGTGTGAATGATCTGGCCGGCAATGTGGCCGAATGGGTGAATGATTATTATGGTATTGATCCGGCCTCGGCCAGCCAGTTGCAGACCGATCCGCTGGGACCGAAAAGCGGCCAGCATCACGTTATTCGTGGTTCCGGCTGGCGCCATGCCAGTATCAGTGAACTGCGCTGGAGCTATCGGGATTACAGCCAGAAAAAGCGACCGGATGTCGGCTTCAGGATTGCTCGCAATGCTTATTAATGACAGCATCGCATCATAAAATTGAAGGCTTATTCATGAAAAAAAGTTTTTTGCTGATTATTTGCCTGTTACTCGCCTGGGTCGTATCCGGCCAGGCGGAAGAACAGAAAAGCGGGGACAAGCAAGCCTCATCCTCCCGTCAGGCCGAAGCAAGCTCCCGCTCATCATCGGCTAAAGAAAAATCGGTGCATTCTTCGGAAAAAATCCCGGCGGATGCGGCTGTCTCATTTCCGCAGGATATCTGACGCCCATGAAACGCTTATTTCCTTTCGAGTTTGTTTATCAGCTGTTTGCTCTGCTGGTTATCGTTATTCTGGTGCATGGTGTGTATGCTTCTGTGGTGCGTCCGCAGGCAGCCGGGGTCTTGCAGCAGCAACAGCAGCTTTTACAGGAAAAACCGGATGCGGTGGTTGAACAGTCGGTCTGGGTTATTCTGAAAGACTACGAACAGGAAGCCTGTTTTATTCTGTTTTTCTGGGCCATTGCCATCATGGCGTTTAAAGCTCGTATGGTGTATCACGAACGCCGCATGTTGCATCTCAAGCTGATTGACTTGCCGGAAGGTACGCGCATTTTACAGGGTGATATCAAGCCGCTGAGACGTAAACTGCAATCACTGGACAATCAGGATGAACAGCGTTTGCTGCCTTCCGTTTTACAATATGCCTTGCGCCGTTTTGAAACCACACAAAGTATTGCGGAAACCTCCCTGGTCGTTAAAAACACGGTTGAAAATGAAGGTGAACGTCTGGATGCGGAACTGTCCATGATTCGCTATATCGCCTGGGCGATTCCTTCGATTGGTTTTATTGGCACGGTGCGCGGTATCGGACTGGCACTGGGACAGGCTCATCAGGCGGTTGAAGGTGATATTACCGGCGTTACACACAGTCTTGGCACCGCCTTTAACTCAACTCTGGTAGCCTTGCTGCTGAGTATCCTGCTGATGTTTGTGGTACATCAGTTGCAGCTTGCGCAAGAGCGCCTGATACTGGATGTGGAAAATTATGGTGATCGCTATCTGATTGCCAATCTGAAAACACTGCAACAAGCGGACGGGTAAAGATATGAGTTTGCTCAGCATTGAAATCAACGATGCAGCCATTGCGGTGCTGCGCGACGGCGAGTTGCTGGAAACCCTGCCGGGTATGGCGATGGCAACCGATGACGGACTGCAGTTCGGTGAAGTGGCAGCCCGTGCCTATGCCCTGCATTCCAACTGGGTATTTGATCATTTCTGGCAGGAACTGGCGCAGACACCCTTGAAACAAAGTCTGCCGGAAGTACGGCATCAGGCAGATCTGGTATATCACTTTATGCAGTATCTCTGGTCTAAATGGAAAGAGGATGTTGATCAGGTCGTTTTGATTGTTCCCGGTGATTACAGCGATCAGCAACTGGCCTTGCTGGCCGGTATTTGTGACGCGCTGGATATGCCTTTGTCTTCTATGGTGGATATGGCGGTTATATCCAGTATTCACTTTACCGACAGCCGTGCGCATATCGAAATATTCAGAGGCCGCTGGGTGCTGACATCACTCAGACCTTTTGCCGGTGGTATGGTGCGCCGCACGGTCATTAACCAGGGTGGCGGCCTGCGTGCCATTGAAGACAGTCTGCTACAACATCTGACCCAGGAGTTTATTGGTCACAGGCCGCTAGTCAAAACTATGCACTTTAGTGCAAGGCTTTAGCTGCTACACAATTATGGTAGTCTTGGAAGGATGAAT
>JAHXHF010000311.1 GCA_025656895.1 gamma proteobacterium symbiont of Bathyaustriella thionipta | reverse complement strand
CTGAGTAATCCCCACGAATTTTTTATATAACTCATTGAAAATTTAGAAATTGATCGACTTTCAAGGCGAACTATGATCAAATTTGTTCACCACAAACCAATTTGGAGAACACCTTGAAAGCCATCAAATTATTACATAAAAATTTATCCACTGCATGCCCTGATATGCATGAAATGAGATTAAAAGCATTAATGGCAGGCGTCAGCTCTGCTTTAACAGAACATCAAGTGACGGTGACCGGATTAGGTCGTAATTTAAAATCTTATTCTAAGACAAAAACTAAACATGACATTAAACGAATGGATCGACTTATTGGCAACAAACATCTGCTTGCTGAGCGCAAAGACATTTATCAATACTTAACGAAGCATTTGGTCGGTGTTCAGAAACATCCCATCCTTATCGCAGATTGGTCTCCGATACCGGGTAATGAAATCTTTCAACTGCTGAGGATATCCATTCCAATGGGTGGTCGCGCATTGACTATTTATGAAGCCTGTTTTGTCGAAAAGAAGCTCAACAATACTCAAGTCCATGATATATTTCTGGATGAATTGGAGGCGATACTCCCAGAGGGCTGTCAGCCGATTATCCTATCAGATGCAATTTTTAAAACACCCTGGTTTAAAACTATTGAATCAAAGGGCTGGTATTGGGTGGGTCGAGTGCGAGGTAATGTCCGGTTATCCATGGATGGAGAAACGTTTGAAAGCTGTGCAAGCATAATGAAACAGGCAACCCGAAAAGTAATGGCACTTGGCACGGTTCTTTATAGCAAAAAGACTCAATTTCCCTGTCTGGGCGTCATGTATCATGGAACAGAGAAAGGTAAACACAAAAAGAAAAAACGCGGTGGGATCTCACAAGACACAAAGAGTCTATATTATTCTAAAAAGGCCAAACAACCCTGGTTGCTGGTGTCTCATCTACCTGAAAAATTGAATGCCCCAAAGAAAGTGATACAACTTTACCGGTATAGAATGCAAATTGAAGAGAATTTCAGAGATACAAAAAATCAGCAATATGGCATTGGTTTAGCGCAAGCAAAATCAAGGTCATCCAAGCGATACAATAATTTATTATTGCTTGCGGCGCTGACCCAGTTTTTATTATGGTGCATTGGTAAAGTGGCGGTGGATAAAAAATATCACTATCATTTACAAGCCAATACAACCCGACATAAAGCCGTGCTATCCAATATTTATATTGCCATTCAGATCGTTAATGACAAACGCTATCAAATAAAGAAGAAGGAACTCCGCAGAGCTTTGGAGCAGGTATCACAATTTACGAAGACAATTGTTGATGTGGCTTAAAAATTCGTGGGGATCCCTCAGATTTTAGTCAGTATTAAACTAAGTATAGTACAGAACATTGATGTTATAAGTGCTATTTCAGGAGTTTAACACTTATATGACTAATTGTTTAAATTTTAGAAACTACTGCTTTATAGAATTAATCCTTAGCAAATGCGGCCCTATAAAGTCTTTTAAAAAAACTGACAAGAGCTCTCGTGGTGATGTGACTGGAATAATCGGCATGGCAAGCCCTCAGATTAAAGGTTCACGGGCTATCTCCTTTACTGAGCCTGTTATCATGGATATTGTTAAAAAATGGTCGGAGAAAAGGTCACTGGTATTCATGTAAGTTAGGTATCAAAAAGCGTTGGATAAACTCATCCAGCTCATTTATTGTTCAGCCAATGGACTGATTAAAGGTGGATTTTATCCAATATCTAACTATACTTAACGATAAAATACATAAGTTGACTGCTATATGAAATTTCGTCATCTCATTCTTTAAAATACTCAATATGCACAATAAAAAATTTCAAGATCATAAAATTTCTGTCACTGAACTGGCACTGGGTATGTATGTCACTAATCTTGATAAACCCTGGGAAGAAACTGATTTTATTTTCCAGGGTTTTATGATCACCAACAGCAATGAAATGGTTGCTCTGCAGGAACAATGTGAATATGTTTATATACGGGCTTCAGTTGATTCAGCAGGGCCATATCAAGCGGAAAAAGTACAATATATTAATAAAATCAGACTAAGTGACGAGCTTTCTAATGCTCGTTCAGCTTATCAAAATGCCTGCTCAGATACAAAAATCATTCTTGATACAATGCGCCTTACAGGGAACCTGGATGTTGAACGTGTCAATAACATTGTGGATGAGATGGTAGAGAGTATTCTAAGAAATGATGGTGCGATGGCGCTGCTATCACAAATAAAAAATAAAGATGAATATACTGCAGAACACAGTCTCAGGGTGGGGCTATTTTCAGCTTCTCTGGGAAAAGAATTGGGACTAAGAGCTCTGGAAATAAAAAATCTGGACACCTGTGGTTTGCTGCATGATATTGGTAAGGTAAAAATTCCCATTGATATTTTAAATAAGCCGGGTGCGTTTAACTCGGAAGAATATGAAATTATGAAGGCACATACAACTCATGGTAAGAAATTACTAATAGGGAAATCAGGTATCTATTC
>JAHXHF010000206.1 GCA_025656895.1 gamma proteobacterium symbiont of Bathyaustriella thionipta | reverse complement strand
TAGGGGGTCGCCAGTTGCGCAATTAAAAAAGCAAAAATAACGCTAAAATCGTGTCAAGCACTTTTTTGTGTTATTTTCGCTGAGTAGTTACCAGCAGTTTACAAAAAGCCTTTCGGCATGAAAAAGCTAAATCTTCTTGGTGTTGCAGCCTATTATGATGCTGATTCCAATATTGATTTCTATGATACCGAAATAAAGTTTTTCAGTGTTTCAGCACTGTATAAATTTTAGGCCAGGTGAGCATTAGAGCGAAGGAATCAGTCTTTTTCTATGTGTTTGTTGATTTCACTGACTGAAAGAACAAGGATGCGTTCATTGCCCTGATCGGCAATATACAGTTGGCTGAAATCCTTGCTGAAAGCAATACCATCGGCACTTTTTATACCGGGTTGGAGTGTGAAGGCTGCTATAACCGTATCGTTTTTGATAATTTTGACGGCATTGCGGTCTTCATCAATAAAATATAGCCGTCCTTTATTATCAAATGCGATGCCTTCAATATCACCTTTCCGGGTTCTTGCATAGAGTTTATCAAATTCAGTCTGGTAGGGAATGTCATCCATGCTGGACTCCATTTGTTTGCTGACCAGTGTGCCAAAGCCAGGCAGGCTTTGCAGATAAACACCTCTGGGGGTGAACACTTGAATACGATGATTGCCTTCGTCTGCAATATAGAGTTTTTCATTGTGCATGGCCATGGACTCAGGTTCCAATAACCCACTATCGCCGCTGCCTTTGTGTCCAATCCGATACAGGTATTCGCCTTGAGGTGAAAAGACCTGGACATCACTGCGGGCTTTATCGCTGACATAGATCAGATCAAATTGATCCACCATTATGCCCTGTGGTTCTATAAACTGGCCGTCATGTTCACCCTGGGTTCCAAAGGTTCGAATCACATTATCCTGTTCATCAAATACTTGTACACGTTGATTTTGCATATCAACAGCTAATAATTCTTTTCTGGAATTAAGGGCAAGTCCTATTACTTCAGCTGCAAACTGACCTTCAGTCTGTCCTTGTTTACCCAGGCTTTTTATATAACGACCCTGTAGATCAAAAACCTTGATCTGGTGAATGTCAGAAACATAAAGATACTGTTCACTGAGTGCGACAGAGTCAATGTTGATAAAGGGATTTTCTGTGCTTGTAATGATTTTTGATGCTTTTATTTCAAACAGCATAACTTCATCCGTTTTGCTGCAGGCCGATACAAGGAATGACAAAGCCAATATGCCAAGTACAAGGCTTCTTTTTTCCTGTCTGAAAGGACTGGTTTGTTGCTTGGCTAATCTGAATATGTTCATTGTTAGAATCCGGCAGTTGTTGGAGTGGCGGCTGAATACCTCAAAATAAACCGAATACACCATTCGGGGTATATCCCAGCCAGCGCAGCCAGGTTTCCGCCCAGATGATGATCATGATCCAGGCGATAAATAACATAGTGACACCAAATTTGAAGGTGTCTGACCAGCTGTATTGATCGGTTACATACAGAAGTGCGGCTGGTTTACTGTTAAAGGGCAGGGCATAGACATGCTCAATCAATAAAGCTACCGGCAGGGCCAGGCTGAGAATCGGGTAACCGAATTTTTGCGCGGTACCGATAGCAATCGGTACAAATATGAGTGTGCGCATGGTTTTGGACTGGAATACCAGAGCACTGGCCAGCATGCCGCCGGTTAAAATGAGGAACAGCACCCAAAATGGCGTGGCATCGGTAAAACCCAGATAATTAAACAGGGCATCGACCGAAATATTGGGTAAGTCAGTGGATTTAAAGCCCGCACCCAGAGTGTAGGCACCCGCCGAGAACAGTAACAAGTGCCAGGGAATATCTACATCATTCCATTTGACCACGCCAATAACCGGCATCAGCGCGGCAATGGCGCCGATAAAAGCAATCGCGGTTTTGCTGATACCGTGATAGCTATCCAATACCCAGCCGGCGAGCACGCAGACAAAGATCAGCACGGCTTTGACTTCTTCCAGTCTAATGGGTCCCATTTTGTGCAGTTCTTCTTTCAGGCGCACCAGGCCACCTTCAATTTGCGGTACGGATTCTTCTTTGGGGATTTTGAAAATAATTCTGGTGCCGACAAACCAGGCAATCAGAATATTTAAAAAAGACAGGAAAAATGCGGCTTCCATCCAGGTGTAAAAAGAGAAGTCATTCATTTCAGCCAGTGCGCCGGCAATCAGAGCGCCGGCTAACAGGTTGGCACCGGATCCGGTAATAAACATACCGGCTCCCATATTGATCTGGAACAGATTCTGCAACACCATATTGCGACCAAAGTTATTCTTATTGCTGCCACCGGTGGCGCCAAAAACAGCCGCAATCACCATGAAAATGGGTAGCAGTATGGTGGCTTTGGCGGTGGTTGCTGAAATAAACATGGAAAGAATGATATTAATGAACTGAAGTTTCACTGTTTTTTTAAGAATCTTGTTTGGCAAAAACCATTCATAAGCATGCTCATGCTACCGATAGAAATAACTTATAA
>JAHXHF010000283.1 GCA_025656895.1 gamma proteobacterium symbiont of Bathyaustriella thionipta | reverse complement strand
GGGAGTCAAAACAAAACGTCTAAAAGCAGGCTGGGATAATGACTATTTGCTGCGGGTAATCAATGGATGAATTTAAGCCCGATTGCCCTACATTTTTAGGTCTAAATTTTTTATCTCAGCCAACTGCTGCCTACCTGAAAATAGATGGCGGTGTCTTCCGGGCCTTTGGCGACATCAATGCCGGTCTGCAGTCCCAGCCTGGAGGCGATCAGATAACGTATGCCCAGGCCTTTGGAATAAATGACATCACTGTCATTATTACTGTTTTTCGCAAATGCCTTGCCGGCTCCGGCAAAGCCGACCAGTACCCAGCGCGGGGTTACGGACCAGCGCAGTTCCATTTCACCCAGTGCTGTTTTTTCACCCTGGTAGCGCAGCATTTTGATGCCACGCATTTCGATAAAGGGGTATTCATAAAATGGAGCATCACCGTTGATGGCTCTGACATCGGCTCGAACTCCAAGTACCCATTTTTTAGTGATGGGTTGATAGTGTTTGAGGTAGGCAGTGAATTTTTTGAAATCATCATCGCCGCCCCAGGTTTTGTCATACAATCCGGCTTTAATTTCCATATCAGTACCGCTGGTCGGTGTAAAAATATTGTCGCGGCTATCGTAATTCAGCATAAGGTTGATGGCTGCGGAACGAATATCAAATTTTCGTCCGGGTACGCCGGGAATAATGGCATGGGCAGGCGTGTTGAACGAGGTCTGGGTATCAACATAGGTGTAACCGATGCCGGCAAACAGAGGACTGTCCTAGACACGAAATTTCAGCTCTTGCAGGAACATGAGTGCTTTGCTGTTGAAGCGAATAGCACGCTGCTGAAGTTGACCGTTGTTGCCGTAATAATCCATGTTGACAGAGGCGTAACCGGCTGCCCCCATATAGCGGATTGTGTCCTGCCGCCAGATGCCCAGATGTCCGCCTCCGGCAAACCAGGTGCCATTCTCGGTTTTACCGGCCGCTATCGCCGATACGCTGGGCGGCACACGGCGGGTCTGGCCATCCTGGGTTTTGATCTTGTCGCCGGTAAAGTTGCCATGAAAAAAAGTCAGCGCCAGTCCTCCACCATAGCCTACAGCGGGTTCGGTAATAATGATGGGCACAGGAAGGAAGCCGGTTTTACTCTGCAGAAACCGGCTGCTGTCCAGATAGCCATCTTTTGGATCAATAAAGTTGTCACTTAGCCAACTGGCGCTTGCGTGAGTTGATAAACCGCAAATAAGCAGGCTTATCAGAATTGATCGTAGTCTTGGCATGGTTGTGATGAAAGGTTCAGATAAGCAGCAGTAAAATAGCGCCCCCAAGAATCAGTCGATACAACACAAACGGCCACATACCCATACGCTCAATTATTTTCAGGAAAAAATGGATGCAGGCGAGGGCCGCGAAGAAAGAAAGTGAAATGCCCAGAGCCAGGGTGCTCCACTGCGGGCTTTGCGCTTGTTTAACCAGATCCAGCGCAACCAGGCCGCCGGACATAAGAATGGTAGGAATGGCCAGCAGGAAGGAATAGCGGGCGGCCGCTTTACGTGTCATGCCCAGCATCAGTCCTGCCGTCATGGTGATACCGGAACGGGAAGTGCCGGGAATAATGGCCAGCACCTGTGCCAGACCAATCAGCCAGGCATGGCGTATGCCGATCTGGTGCTCGTTAATCTGGCGTTTGCCCTTACTATCCGCCCAGCCCAGCAGTAATCCAAAGCCGATAGTGGTGATGGCGATCACCAGTGCGGATCGCAAATCGGTAGCAGCCAGCACCTTGAACAGCGCCCCTCCCACAACAATGGGCAGGGTGGACAGGATAATAAGATTGGCCAGTTTGACTTCAGGATGCTGCCAGTTACCGCTCTGAACCGCATGCAGGTATTGCGTTAGCATGATGGCCAGTTCTTTACGAAAATACAGAATAACCGCCAGCAATGAGCCAATGTGTATGGCAATGTCAAATACCAGCCCCTGGTCGGCATAGCCCAGCACCTGCGGCACCAGAATCAGATGCGCCGAGCTTGATATGGGCAGGAATTCGGTCAGTCCCTGCACCAGTGCCAGAATGAGTATTTGCAGAAAATCCATGCGATGCCGCTCACTGAAAAACCGGCATAATACTGCTTTGCGGCATTGGCTGCTTGAAATATTTACAGTCTGGAGTAGACTAGCGCCCTCACGTGCCGGTCCCCTCGCAACAATAAGCCGTGAACCCGGTCAGGCCCGGAAGGGAGCAGCCGCAGCGGTGGATTTGTGTGCCGGGGTGTGGCTGGCGCGTGTCTTCTTCTTTCAGCTATTCGGCTGAATGCGTATGTCCAGTGGTTGACTGCTATCCAGGTGTACATCGCGCTGAGGAAAGGCAATCACAATACCGGCTTCATTGAACAGCTCGTTAATACTGTGGTTCAGTTCACTGATGGTGGACATCCGGTAATCAATTTCATTGATGAAACGTAACTACTCACCCCCTTATCAGCGGAAAATAACTAAAAAAACACTTGACAGGATTTTTGCGGAGGAAAAATATTTTCCTCGCCTCAGCG
>JAHXHF010000287.1 GCA_025656895.1 gamma proteobacterium symbiont of Bathyaustriella thionipta | reverse complement strand
GAATATTTGGCTTGCATGTCTTTACCTCAAGGCGCCCCATTTACGTTAAATAGATAATTTCTAGAGGCGAAAGGTATCCTGACACAGGGGGCAGGATGACTATAAGAGTGAGCAGCAACAGGAGAATCTGGAAAAGATAAAAGAGTCCTGCACGTCAGTTGGTATCCAGTTTACATGGGAGTTTGACCAAGGTGATGGGATACATGCTCGGCATATCGTAACTGATCATGGTTGGAAGATACTGCTGGATCGAGGTCTTGATATATTCCAGCGCTATGAAATGAATGAAGCACTCACATTTGCAAATAGATTACAACAGTACCGGCCGTGCAAGGCATTTGAGGTGACGTATCTGAAATGAAGAACTCACATTCTTTGCGGAATCCTCAATGCTGGTGACAACCGGATCAGGCTCATCCGGCGGCTCAGGTTTCGGCTCATCCGTTATGCAGCCGGTAAGCAGCCGGTAAGCAGCATCATAAGCGCAAGCAGGATCACGAGTCTGGGCAAATTTTCTTTAAGCGTTCTCATTAAATCATTTGTCCCAATTAGCGTCAGCAATGAAATTCTATATCACTGCTGTTGTATAGCTGTATTACTGCTGACAGACTGCTGGCAGACTGATACCCTGCTTTCTGACAGACTACTGGCAGACTACGGGCAGACTGCTGACAGACTGCTGACAGACTGTTTGCGCAGTAACGTACCAAACGCACCCATCGGCTCATGAATCCGCTCCTGTGTCGTCCGAACCACTGTATTCCCCCATTTGATCTTTGAGCGATCTCAGCAAACCTTTGACCTCTGCTGCGCTGGCGCTCTTTGGGGTATCCAATGTTTCTGAAGGTGTGGCCTCTGACGGTTTGTTCGCCGCATCCCATTCGTTTGTTCGCTCAATCACCTTGGCAGGGCTTTTGGGCGGCACAGGAAATGCTTCTTTTTCGGCTTCCATCCGCTGCCCGGTTGTCGATTGATGGGCCTTTATTAATTGCAAAAAGCCTTCCGTGATTCGGCTGCGACCTCGCGCATCACGGGGCAACTGATTGAGCCAATGGATGATTTTCTGATGATCCGGCTGGTCATCATACAATCGCATCTGGATATAGTGGGCCGGTTTTTTTCGTGTAGTCATTCGCTCAATCATCCATGTACAAAAGCAGGCCACGCACCACCGCATAGCGGGGGTCTTTCGATGGTTGTGCGTGCGGGGCAATGCGTTGGATGGCTCGTGTAAATAGGGCCGAACCGCCGCCGGATACAAAGACCCGCGCAATATCGTTGGCTCCGTGTTCCCATTTCTCGATCAGGGCTTCCTCAATCGGCTCGGCCACTTTGGTAGCAAGCTGATCGATGACCTCATCCAGTTCAATTTTGTCACCGCGAACCAGCACCGAGCGATTCAGCATGACATCCGGCATTTCAGCCTGATCGACACGCAAGCCCTTTTCGTCCAGCAGCCAGCGTGCCAGCGATTCTGTGAGTACCGAGACACCCACCTCGATGCCGCCCGACTGCCAGGGCTGCAAACGACCATCGTGCAGGGTGGCAAAGCCGGATGTGTAGGTGCCGATGTCAATGACACCAGAGCGCAGATTCATCACGCTCGTATCGTGGATGGCTTCGTACAGCAGCGCAGACAGCGCTTGTGGTATCATCGTTGGGTTGATGCGGATACGGTAATGGCGATCACCGGAAACAAACTCGTGCTGTTTATCCAGCAAGGTCAGCATGTCCTGCCGTTGGCGGCTGAACATCGCTTGTGGTAGCCCGGTGGCCAGATCCAGATCAAACTCGCCGCCTTCCGGGAAAGCGATCGCTATGGCTGCATACAGGACAGCCAGCCAGCCCTCAGAGCCGGCCCAGTCTGTTGATAGCGTACTCACCCGCTGTTCCGGGCGAAACAGCCTTTGTGCGTCCTTTCCGATAGCCCAGGCGGCTTCTCCCAGGTGTATCAGCGCAACCGATTCGATCCCAAACTCATCAGCCGGGGGGCCGTTTTCATACGCTCCCGCTACCGTGGGAAAATTCATTACATCAACCTGGGATTTTTCCGGGTCGCTATACCAGGCCAGTTTGGTGACACCGGAGCCTACATCGATTGCCATTCTGTTTGTCATTGTTGCCGATTTCCTGTTTAGTGCTGACACTATGTTAGCGCAACCGGGGCTTTTTTCTGTGTCCGCCTATGCGGTGGCCTTTTTCGGCTGCTCCGGTTCTTCGCTGAACCAGGGTTTTTCGGTATCCATAACAAGATCAGGCAGAGGTGATCAGGGCCACTCACCTCCGCAGCAGCCACAGCAGGCAAATGCAAGATCAACCGGAATTGTTCAATTATTTGACAATGCTGGATTTCGCCTTTTGACATATGGGGTGGCACTTATATTGGGCTGCTTTTGCTTATGGTTATCCACAGTTTTTGTGGATAACTTGCCATCGGCATATTTTTATAGGCTGGCTGTAACTACTCAGCGTACTTTATCAAAAATTCCAGCTCACTGAGTAAATGCTGGCAATTGCCCTATAAATACCAACGCCAATGCTTCAGA
>JAHXHF010000342.1 GCA_025656895.1 gamma proteobacterium symbiont of Bathyaustriella thionipta | reverse complement strand
TTTTAGCCATTTTCTTTCTCCCATCAAGTTGATAGGAGTATTATCCTACAGGTGGTGGCTCAGTAGCTGAGCCTTAGGGGTAATCAGGTAGTAATATGATCCTTGAATGACATGGGACTTTCAGTCCAATCCCAGCAACCTATGCACTTTAGTGCATAGTCGTTGAGTGGTATTTATTACTTCAGTTACCAGCCAAAACTAAATACGGGGAATACCATAAATACTTGTAGACAATGCAGACAAGATGTTGTATATCTAATAGATATACAAATTAATATAAATAGGAGGCATTATTATGTCTACCCCACAAAATAAAATTGCACCGATTAACATCCGTGCTCAGGAAAGTCAGCGAACTTTAATTGATAAAGCCGCCTCCCGTCTGAACAAGACACGTTCAAACTTTATGCTGGAAGCAGCCTGCCAGGCAGCAGAGAATATATTGCTGGACCAACGTTTATTTCTGCTTAACGATGAAACCTTTAGTGCTTTTCAGGCGCAATTAGACGCCCCTGTTCTTGAGAATAAAAAGCTGAGTTTCTTATTACATCAAAAGTCACCCTGGAATAATGAACCAGATGACTGAACTCTCAGCGCCAATACCTTTGTTGGCTTCACATGTGAAGGATGGCTTTGATTGTGGTGAGCCGGTTCTCAATGAATGGTTAATAAAGCGCGCATTAAAAAACGAGGGCTCTGGTGCTTCGCGTACCTTTGTTGTTTGCCAGGGTAATAATGTCGTCGGGTATTACGTACTGGCCACAGGAAGCGTGATGCATCAACAGGCTCCCGGCAAGGTTCGCCGCAATATGCCTGAACCGGTTCCTGTAATGATCCTGGGGCGTTTAGCGGTAAGTAAACACAGACAATCTGCCGGCATAGGTAGAGGCTTACTGAAAGATGCCATCCTGAGAACATTGGCCGTTTCTAGACAGGCTGGTATTAGAGCTTTATTGGCTCATGCTCTTTCAGAATCTGCCCATAAATTGTATCGCCAATGTGGATTTGTGGAGTCCCCTATTGATCCGATGGTTTTAATGATTACTCTGAAGGATGCGGTCAAGTCGATTCGGGGGTAATCGAGAGCAAAGTGTCTAAAACGGCCACAAGCTCCAGCTGTCCAGCTCACTCTCGCATTTTTTTAGCTGTGCGCTGTAACGGCTGGCATTCTTTTTAACTTTTGCCGCCACTTTTTTTAACCAGGGTTTCTGGTTATAGGTTCGGCGCTTATAGCCGCCCTGCCCCTCATGATAGGCCAGATATTGAGCGTAGGCGTCCCATTTTGAGATGCCGAGCATTTTATGACTCATATTGCCGTACCAGCCAATGAAATCGACCGCATCCGCAAAATCATCGCGGTCTGCGCCACTGTTGCCGGTTTTTTCAATGTACCAGTCCCAGGTGTCATCTTTTACCTGGGCATAACCATAAGCGGATGATGGACGCGTCCAGGGAATAAACCAGAACAACGTGGTTCTTGGCGGCTGGGCATCGTCTACAAAATGTGATTCCTGGTGCATGATGGCCATTTGCACATGGATGGGTACGCCCCACTTTTTGTAGGAATCCAGAGAGGCTTCATACCAGTCACTTTTTTCATTGAAAATGGCACAGATATCTTCCGTATTGGCAGGCGGACTGGTCGAGCAGGATGACAGTATTAAGGCCGCTAAAACAAACAGCCAGCGACCTTTTGCAAATGAATAGATAAGGCGCTGGCTGAACTTTTTTGTTACCAGCATGGATAAGTTCAGGGTATCTCTATTCACTCCGGGCATCTCTGATTGACAATCAAAATGGGTCAGATCAAGGCAGAAACCGGCAGAGCCGGCTTATTTTGAACTTGATGTGCTTTTGCCCATGGATGAATAGAGGCGCCCTTTAGTAACGTGGAGAAGTATAAGCTTCTTCTTCCCGACCCTTTTCTATGGGTTTGATATAAATTTCCACCCGTCGGTTCAACTGGCGTCCGGCTTCGGTATTATTGGTGGCGCGAGGTTCGTATTCGCCCCGCCCTTCGGTTTGCACGCGATTGCGGGAAACGCCTCTCTGAAACAGATAATCGGCAACCGAGTTGGCTCGGCGCACAGACAATTGCTGGTTGTAGTCAGCCGGTCCCACACTATCGGTATGACCCACTACGTGTATGATGGTTCGGTCGTATTTATTGATAACATCTGCCAGTTTATCCAGTGTGGTATAAAAGGCCGGTTTCAGTGATGCTTTACCAAAGGCAAAAGAAACTTCACTGTTAAGACTGAGTTTCAGTGTTTCATCCTGCATGCGCTGAATTTCAATTTCATGGCGCCGTTGTTCATTTGCCAAAGCCGCTTCATATTCTTTTTTCTGGTTGTCCATGTAGTGGCCAATACCGCCACCCGCCAATGCGCCAGCCGCCGCGCCTATAAGCAAGCCGCTGGGCCCGCGACTGATTGCATAGCCCAATACAGCGCCGGATGCGGCTCCAATGCCCGCGCCCTGCTTTGCGCGGCGGTTAGGATCATTCGTGGCGCACGCCGTTAAAACTCAACGACTATGCACTAAAGTGCATAGGTTGCTGGGATTGGACTGAAAGTCCCATGTCATTCAAGGATCATATTACTATTATCTT
>JAHXHF010000211.1 GCA_025656895.1 gamma proteobacterium symbiont of Bathyaustriella thionipta | reverse complement strand
CTAGAAAAGGTCGAGGCATTGCTTCCCTGGAACATGAAGGAAGTATTATTCTGAAATGGGGTTAAGAGGGCTGATTCTTTGGCGCTTACACAACAATCATGGTTTCACCAATGGCCCTTGAAGCGGCCAGCAGCACCCCTCCCACAATACCCGGCAAAGCGGCGGGTATAATGACCCGGATGATGGTTTCAGAGCGGGTTGCGCCAATCCCGTAGGAGGCGTCCCGCATGGCCTGAGGTACGGCATTGATCACGTCATCAGACAAGGAAGACACAAATGGAATAATCATGATGCCCATCACCAGACCCGCCGCCAGCGCGCTCTCGGATGACACCTGCAAACCCAGCAGTTCACCACTATTCCGAATCATTGGTGCCACGCTCAGGGCCGCAAAAAAACCGTACACCACAGTCGGAATACCCGCCAGAATCTCCAGTACCGGTTTTGCAAATAAGCGCATCTTGCGACCGGCATATTCAGACAGATAAATGGCCGACAACAGGCCCACAGGCACAGCCACCAGCAGAGCAATCAACGAAATCAGCAAAGTACCGGCAAACAGGGGCAGTACACCAAAAGCGCCGGACGAGCCGACCTGATCAGCACGGATCGCCATTTGCGGGCTCCAACTAAGCCCGAACAGAAAATCACCAATAGAGATGATATGGAAAAAACGGATTGACTCGAACAATACCGACAAGACAATACCAAGGGTGGTAAATATAGCGACCAGGGAACTGGCCATTAACAGCCAGCGGACAATCCGCTCAACCCGGTTGCGGGCTCGCAAGTGCGGCGAAATCAGACGCCGGGCCAACAACAGGCCACCGATGGCAAACGCAATCACAAGCACCGCCAGAGCAGCCGTTGCGGTTTGCTGCAAACTGCGGTAATGCTCTGCCGCACGCTGCATCTCCGCGCTGACAGTTCCCGATGTAATATTACCAAGAGCCAGATTGGTGATGTCATTCGTTACCAAACCCAACTGTTCGGCTGGTAACTGACGTATCTCTACGGGGAGATCGGCTACCACCAACTCGGTAATAACACTGGACTCAAGCGTGACCCACAACCCCAGCACCAGTAATGCAGGCAGGCCACACAACATGGCCGTATAGACACCGTAGTATCCAGGCAGGGAATGTAAATTGCGGATACCGTTACGTCCGCCAACGATACCCAGAGATCGACGCCAGCCCACCTGGTAAGCGAAGGCCATCAGTATCAGTAAAAGCGTGAGGATAGTAATCGTATTCATGCCGGCCTATTCTTCATCTTCAGGAACCCCTTAAGACAGCAAGCCACTGCCACGGGATTTCGTTTCTGCAAAAAATCAGCGCTCAACAAAAAGACCCGGAGGCCGATAAACTTCGACACTCCGAGTCTTTTTTATTGAACTGCCTCAGTTCAGCTTCAGCGGCTTCAGCATTTTAGCGTCTGCGGCAAATTTAAGGCGCTCTTCCCTGGGCATTGGAATCAGACCTTTATCTGCCAGATAGCCCTCATCACCCCAGGCTTTTTCACTGGTGAACTCGGCTACATATTCACGCATGCCGGGTATCTTGCCCACATGCGCTTTTTTAATGTAGAAATACAGAGCACGTGAGACCGGATACTTACCATCAGCGATATTCTCAAACTCCGGCGCTACACCATCTACCTGTGAACCCTGAATTTTGTCTTCATTCTGCTCCAGGAAGCTGTAGCCAAAGATACCCACAGATTTCGGGTTGCTCTCCAGTTTTTGCACAATCAAATTATCATTTTCGCCCGCTTCAATATAGGCACCATCTTCACGAATAGTATGACAAATACCTTTGTAACGGCTCTTTAATTCCTTTGCACGACTCTTGTTACCGGCTTTCTTGGCTTTCTTGGAGTCTTGCTTAATCTGCTTGATCCAGTCGAATTTTTTACAACCACCTTCCATGGCCAACTCAACAAATGCATCACGGGTTCCCGATGTAGGAGGAGGCCCCAGCACTTCAATCTTCATGTCTGGCAATGAAGCATTCACATCGCGCCATGTTTTATAAGGATTATCTACCAGCGTAGCCCCACCTTTCGGGTTCGGCACCTGCTTGGCCAATGCCAGGTAAATATCCTTACGTGACAGGTTCATCTTCGCTGCTTTTTTGGAGTTGGCCAGAACAATGCCATCATAGCCAACCTTAACCTCAACAATATCCTTCACACCATTTCCGGCACAACGGTTCACTTCAGATTTTTTAATACGACGGGATGCGTTGGTAATATCCGGATGTTGTACGCCCACCCCTTCGCAGAATAGCTTAAGACCACCACCCGAGCCGGTAGACTCGATCTTGGGTGTCTTGAATTTTGAGGTCTTGCCAAAGGTCTCTGCCACCACGGTAGCGAATGGATAAACGGTCGATGAGCCTACGATAGAAATGTAGTCACGGTTGCCGGCATGGGCTCCCATGGCGGACAGTGTCAGCGCACCACACAGAACAAACAGTTTCTTTTTCACGTTGAATACTCCAGTTTTTATGAGAACTGCTGCGCAATATAAAAGCCGATTATTACAGGAATATTACAATTCTCGTAACTACTCAGCGTACTTTATCAAAAATTCCAGCTCACTGAGTAAATGCTGGCAATTGCCCTATAAATACCAACGCCAATGCT
>JAHXHF010000035.1 GCA_025656895.1 gamma proteobacterium symbiont of Bathyaustriella thionipta | reverse complement strand
GCGCGTGGCCAAAATGCAGGCAATTGACTGAATTCGACGGCGGGCGGGGTCATAGCCCCTCGAAAATAGCGAGTTTTCTGCCGGACACTACTTAGATAAGCCGGAAAGCCTGCCTCTCCCGGTAATTCACCCAGACGACTGGAGATTTCGCGCAGGGCTTCCGCCCAGCGGCTGGTGGAATCGGCCATCAGAGCCACTCGCATGCCCTGATCCCGAAAATACTCGGCCATCGTGACAGCTGTATAGATGCTTGCTTCACGCGCTGCGACCGGCATATTGGAGGTATTGGCAATAATCACCGTGCGCTCCATCAACGGTCGACCCGTGCGCGGATCTTGCAACTGTGGAAACTCTTGCAATACACCTGCCATTTCATTGCCACGCTCACCACAGCCGACATAGATAATCACATCAGCATCACACCATTTGGCCAGGGTTTCCTGAAGTACGGTTTTACCGGTGCCAAAGCCGCCCGGCATGGCCGCACGTCCACCGCACGCCAGTGGAAACAAACTGTCCAGCACCCGCTGGCCACTGAACAAGGGGCCTTCACTGAGGATACGCTCAGCCACTGGACGAGGCTGACGAATCGGCCAGCGCTGACGCATACTGATTAAATGAGAGCGGCCGGCTTCATCCCGTAATTCACACAAAGGCTGCTTTTCGGAATACTCACCCAGTGGTTCAATATGAATGACTTCTCCATTCATGCCCGGCGGTACAAGGCACTGCTGAGCCAACGCATCCGGACGTTTGATGGAACCCAGCAGCTGCCCCTGGTGTAATTTGTCCCCTGCTTTTACCTGCGGCTTGAAATGAAAGAACGGATCAGTGCGTGACTGATCCGCACCCGCCTGTACATAGTTGCCCTGCTCTCTGAGGGGGCGCAACAACCCATCAAAGATATTTCCCAGCAAGCCTGGCCCCAGGGGCACTGACAAGGGCAGGCCGGTGCCGCTTACCGGGTCACCAGGGCGTAAGCCGGTGGTATCTTCATATACCTGTGCCACAATTTCATCACCACGAAGACGAATCACTTCACCCAGCAAACGCCCTTCACCCACCAGAATCGCTTCATTGACATGAAACCGGCCATGCGTACGGGCTCGTAACACCGGGCCGCTGATCCAGCTAATGTCGGCTTCACTCATGATTGCATCACACGTGCAAGAAACAGTCCGCAGATGTGATTTGAATCCTGCTGCAAACCCTCAATCGTGCCGTCTACACAACCGCCATCGGCCACAATACGCCAACCGGCAGTGATCTCTTCACAAGGTTCAAACCGGATATCCAGTCGGGAGTTTTTCTGTAACTGCTGTTGCCAGTCTGCAATCTGTGCCGCTGATTCCTGTGGCGCATGCTGAATAAGCCAGTCATTGCTGATCAGAGCCTGTTGCGCTTGCAGCAGCAAGCTTTCAAGCCAGCGCCGGCGGCTTACAGGCTGCAGCCACAATTGCAACAGGGCTTCCTGCAAACGTGCTGTCAAATGCTTCAGCAGAGCTTCCTCAGTGTGCTGCCGCGCACGGCGTAAACGAGTTTGCTGATGGGCTTCGGCCAGCATGATTTGATGCCGATATTCATCACGCGCATTGCTGACCGCTTCATGCACACGCATGCGCGCTCGCCGGCGGGCTGCAGCCATCATACCTTGCGACTCATCTTCAGCCTGCTGCAGAATATCCGCGCATTGCTGTTGACGGTGACGCTCAACCACATTCAGCAAGTGTTGTTGGATATGGGCTGTATCTGCGGTATTGGACATTATTCTGACAGCCCCAGTTGTTGCCGCAAGCGATCCGGCATGCCGGACAGGCCGCGCAAGTCGGGCACAACCACAACAGGTGGTGCAAGTGAAGAGGCCAATAAATCATCCAACACACCTTCGGGCAATTGCTGCGCCGCCTGCGCACCCAGAAGCAGTAATGTGGTTTGCTTCTGCGCCGACTCAATACTGCTCATCAGAGCCTCCCTATCCGGGCAAATACAATCCACACCCAGCAGGCGAAAACCGGCTGCACTGGCCTCATCGCCGATAAAGGTTATCGTTATCATCTGTTTGGCGAGTCAATCAAACCAGACGATTCAAAATCAGAATGGATATAATCAGGCCATAGATAGCAATACCCTCTGCCAGCCCCACCAGGATCAGAGTACGGCCTAACAATTCCGGCTTCTCGGCCAGCACCCCCATAGCCGCAGCTCCGACATGCGCCACCGCATAGGCTGCACCCACTGAAGACAGCCCGGTTGCCAGCGCGGCCGCAAGATAACCCAGGCCCAGCGCTTCATTCGACAATGAGCCGGATACAGTTTCCAGCTCAGCAGCCTGAGCCGATGTCCAGAAAAATAACAGACTGGCCAGGCCACTGACACCAAGACTGGCGAACAGCCATGAGCTTACTTTGATTGAAACAGACTTCATGCGGACTCTCCTTGTGATGGAGCCGCCAGCGGCTTGAATATCCGCCCGTCGGCGTGAAAAAAACGAATAAAAAACGTAACTACTCAGCGTATTTCACTAAAAACATTCGCTCACTGAGTAAATTCTGGCAATTACCCTTTAAATACCAACGCCAATGCTTCAGAGGCACTCACCTGGTGTTTGCGACAAGTGGATAAATACCCCCGGATTCGACAGAAGGTGAGC
>JAHXHF010000062.1 GCA_025656895.1 gamma proteobacterium symbiont of Bathyaustriella thionipta | reverse complement strand
GTAGCCATTATCGGCCCCAACGGCATCGGTAAGAGCACCTTAATGAAATGTCTGGCCGGTGAATTACAACCTTCATCCGGCCACATCAAATGGTCTGAAAATGCTCAAATCGGTTATTACGCGCAGGATCATGCGGCCGATTTCAAGCAGGATATGCCGCTGTATGACTGGATGGCGCAATGGGGCAAGCCCAGTGATGATGAGCAGTCTATACGGGGCACACTGGGACGCCTGCTGTTTTCCCAGGACGACATCAAGAAAAATGTCAGTGTCATCTCGGGCGGAGAGCAGGGGCGTATGATTTTTGGCCGGTTGATGCTGCAGCGTAACAATATAATGTTGCTGGATGAACCCACTAATCATCTGGATATGGAATCGATAGAAGCACTGAATCTGGCGCTGGAGAACTATCCCGGCACACTGATTTTTGTCAGTCATGATCGTGAGTTTGTTTCCTCGCTGGCTACCCGTGTTATCGAACTGAGCGCAGAAGGAGTGGTAGATTTTCAGGGAAATTACGAAGATTATCTACGCAGCCAGGGAGCGGAAACCGGCCGCGCCCGCGCTTCCTGAGGCATACTTATGTCCTCTTCCGCTTTTTCATCCCTGTCGCTGGGCAAGAATTTTTTAGCCAATCTCGACTCACTGGGCTACCGCATAATGACGCCCATACAGGCACAAAGCCTGCCGGCAATTATGCAATGCAAGGATATTCTGGCACAGGCCAAAACCGGTAGCGGCAAGACCGCTGCATTCGGCATAGGTCTGCTGCAACAACTGGATGTGCAAAACTATGTCAGCCAGGCATTGATACTGTGCCCGACACGGGAACTGGCTGATCAGGTAAGCAAAGAAATTCGCCGTCTGGCACGACCTATTGCCAATACCAAAATTCTCAGCCTGTGTGGTGGCACGGCCATCGGCCCGCAACTGGCATCGCTGGAGCATCAGGCGCACATTGTGGTGGGCACACCGGGGCGGATACTGAAACATCTGCAAAAAGGCTCTTTACGATTGGGGCAATTAAAAACACTGGTGCTGGATGAAGCCGACCGTATGCTGGATATGGGGTTTTATGATGACATCATGCAGATTATTGGCAAAGCGCCACAGCACCGACAAACCCTGCTGTTTTCCGCCACCTATCCAGATGAAATAAAAAATATCAGTCAGGCGGTGCAAAAAAATCCGCTGGATATTCGCATACACAGCCAGCAGGACAGCGTAAAAATCGAACAGATTTTTTACGAAATTCAAAAATGTGAAAGAACCCGGACTCTGGTGGCTTTGTTGCAGCATTACCGTCCTGAATCCAGTGTGGTGTTTTGTAACCGTAAACAGCAATGTCAGGAGCTGGCCGATGAATTATGGCAACAAGGTTTTCATGTACTGGCTTTGCATGGTGATCTGGAGCAAAACGAGCGTAATCAGGTTTTAGTGCAATTCGCCAATGGCAGCAGTTCCATTCTGGTGGCTACCGATGTAGCGGCACGCGGGCTGGATATTAAAGACCTTAAGATGGTGGTTAATTTTGAATTATCCCCCGATCCGGAAATCTATGTACACCGCATCGGGCGCACCGGCCGGGCCGGAAAAAAAGGCCTGGCCTTAAGTTTGTTTGCCGCTTCTGAAACTCGTAAAGTGAACAGGATTGAAGACTATCAACAAAGCCCGTTACGTATCGAAAACAGTGCCTCTTTAAAGCAGCGGGAAAATTTCAGGCTGTCTCCCCCCATGGTTAGCTTGTGCATTAATGGCGGGCGTAAAAACAAAATACGCCCCGGTGATATTCTTGGCGCACTGACCGCCGATGCCCATCTTAATGGTCAGCAAATCGGCAAGATTGATTTGTTTGATCAGCAGGCTTATGTGGCCGTAGAACGACCCATCGCCAAACAGGCGCTGAAGATTTTATCGGAAGGCAAGATAAAAGGGCGCAGGTTCCGGGTAAAAAAACTGCGCTGAAATTATACAGGCCATTCCTTTCAAGTCAGGCAGGTGTTACTTGCCATTGAAAAAATAGAGGTGCATCGTGGTCCCGGAAAGTGATAAATATACATACCGTGTATTGTGGTCTGATGAAGATGAAGAATTTATCGGCTTATGCGCAGAGTTCCCTGGTCTGAGCTGGTTGGCCTCTACGTCTGAAAAAGCATTAAAAGGCATTCGTTCGCTTGTTAAAGATTGCGTTGCTGATATGAGCAAAAACAAAAAAGAAATACCTGCACCCTTAATAGCGCGTAATTACAGTGGGAAATTTATGGTTCGTGTGCCGCCAGAAGTTCACCGCCACCTTGCAATAGAAGCGGATGAGTCCGGTGTAAGTTTAAACCGTATCGCCAGTGCCAAACTTGCGCATTAAACAGACAAGAAAAATAGGGGACAGACCACGATTTATTGTAACAATCCCCCACATCTATTCCGTTAAGATCAGCCAAACATGCCAAGCGCGCCTCCATCGTTCTTCCTGAAGTACGGGTACATATTATCCAGCATGGCAATAATCGGCAGGCCTGTTTTTTTGCGGAAGAAGATTGTGAGACTTATCTTCTGCGGCTGAAAGAAAAACCGTGGTCTGTCCCGAATGGCACTTACTTAAGCTTTTTAGGATGCCCAAATTTCCTCACCTTCTCTCGCGCCTGATCCCTTGTCATCATGAGTAAAGGATAGGGTTTTGGTCTTCGTTTAACCGCTC
>JAHXHF010000210.1 GCA_025656895.1 gamma proteobacterium symbiont of Bathyaustriella thionipta | reverse complement strand
GCCAAAAATGCAGGCAATTGACTGAATTCGACGGCGGGCGGGGTCATAGCCCCTCGAAAATAGCGAGTTTTCTGCCGGACACTAATTATGATTGATTGATCAACGCAGACCACCAATATTCTGCATAAAAGACAGTGATGCACTGGCACCTATGCGATCAGCCAGACGCGCCAATACATCTTCCTTTTGCGTGAAATCCACCAGCTTTTCTACCCCGACAATCTCGCGCGCCACATAGCTGGCACTGCCCAGACCATCCACCAGCCCCAGCTTGACACTGGTTTCGCCGCTCCAGAACATGCCGCTGAATAAATCAGGGTCATCTTGCAGACGATCTCCCCGGCCTTTTTTGACCACATTGATGAACTGCTGATGCATTTCATCCAGCAACGTTTGCACATGCGCTCTGTCACCCGGCTTTACCGGTGAAAAAGGGTCCAACATGCCCTTGTGTTCGCCGGCTGTGTACAAACGCCGTTCTATACCCACAGCTTTCATGGTATCGACAAAACCGAAGCCGTTCATCAGCACGCCAATGGAACCCACGATGCTGCCTTTGTCGGCATAGATTTCATCTGCCCCTACCGCGATGTAATAACCACCGGATGCCGCCACATCAACCAGCACCGCGTACACCGGAATATCGGGATATTTTTCTTTCAGACGATTAATTTCATCATTCACATAGCCCGCCTGCACCGGACTGCCACCGGGACTGTTGATACGAATAATGACCGCCCTGGTATTTTTATCTTTAAACGCCTTGCGCAAACCGCTCACAATGTCATCTGCATTGGCTTTGCTTTCGGCGGAGATAACACCGCTGATATCAACCAGCGCGGTATGATCCTTACCTACCGAAGAGGCCCCTTCCAGCCAGTCTACCGGTGACCAGAGCACCAGCAGCAGTACTAGATAGGCAAACATCAACAGCTTGAAAAAAACACTCCAGCGGCGCGCGCGCCGGCTCTCTTTGAGCGAGGCAAACACCAGTTCTTCCAGTGTTTTTTCGTGCCAGTCCCTGCTTGATTTTTGATCGTTCAAATGCTTTTCTCCCTTCAGTGGATAACCATCGGATAAAACGGAGCATTTTAACCGTATTCAGTCAGCAAACCAAAAACGCCGGGCTGATTGGCGATAGGCCTGATAATGAATCTGACCATCGGCCGACAGAAAAAAATTCAGCAAACCGGTTTTGCTGGTATTGAGAACCTCTGCCCCGGCCGCTTGCCAGTGATCAACGGCTTGCCGGGTGGGAAAATGATAGCGATTCAGATAGCCCGCAGAAACCACTGCGTATTGAGGCTGAACAGTCCGGGCAAATGCGGCAGAAGAAGAATAACGGCTGCCATGATGGGCCACCGATACCAGCGTACTGTGCAATGAAATGGATTGGGCCAACAGTTTTTTCTCCAGCCGGCTGCTGATATCACCGGTCAGCAAAACCCGTGCCTTCCCCAGCTCGACCAGCAACACGCAACTGTTATCGTTGCCCGATTGGTCGCCCCGGGAAGGGCTGGATGCTGGCGATAACACCCGCACCTGCGCCCTTCCCAGCTGCCATTGCTGTCCTTGTACACAGGGCCGGGCATGATGGCGCAGCCGTGCCGGTTCACCCGAAATCAGTTCCGCCTGAGGAAAATGTCGCATCAATTCGGGCACACCACCGGCATGATCCTTATCCCCATGCGAAGCCACCAGCGTTTGCAGTTCATCAATTCCCCAGGCTTCCAGCAAGGGCAGAATATTGCGTTCGGCGGCTGAAGATCCCGGCCAGGCTGAACCGGTATCGTATAACAGGGTTTCATCAGCCGCGCGCAGCAACACCGACAGCCCCTGCCCCACATCAATAAAGGCCACTTGTAAAACATCATCTTCCAGCACCGGCGGACGATACAACAGCCAGGGTAAAGTCAATAACAACAGGGCATAACGCCCCGGCCACAATCTGGGTAACAGAATGGCGGACATACCCAGCAATGCCAGCAAGGTAAGCAACAGGGGGCGATGAATATTGTTCAACAATCCGACTTGCAAAGGCAGGCTTTGCAAAGCCTGCAGTATGAAAGCGGCTGACTGTGCCGAGAAATGCAGCAACGCATTGCCCAGCGACTCGGATATCCATAAAAACAAAGTGCCCAGCAAGACCGATGGCACCACAAGCAGGGAAAAATACGGAATAGCCAACAGATTAACCAGCATTCCCCAGGGACTGGCCGAACCCACCGTAATGGCCACCAGCGGCAGCATGCTTAGTCCTAATAACAGTTGCAGCTGCAGTAGTTGCGACAAGCGCGCCACGAAACCCTGCCGGTAGCGAATGATGGAAAGAATAACCGCTACTGCAAAAAAGGATAGCCAGAAGCCGGCTGACAAGGGCGCGAAAGGATCCAGCAGCAGTACCAGCAGCAGGGTTAACAGCAAGGTATTCAGGGGCTGAACCGAGCGACGCGACAACAGGGCTGCCGCCACAATGAGTAACATCAGCAAGGCGCGTACCGTAGGCAAAGAAAAACCGGCCAGAGCCGTATACAGCAGGGCAAAAACCGCCGCGATCAGAGTAGCGAATACACGCCGGGAAATACCGCTGCGCCACAGCAGCATGCGCCATAAAAAACGTCCCAGCCAAAAACCGGCGGCTGCCAGCAAACCAATATGCAGGCCGGAAATGGCCACCAGATGCACAATACCGGCCTGGC
>JAHXHF010000077.1 GCA_025656895.1 gamma proteobacterium symbiont of Bathyaustriella thionipta | reverse complement strand
GTGTTCATCGTCTACCCTTTATTCAAAAGGATACACCTAATACCTTATGTAATTTCTAGAATCAAGCTGTTTTAAGCCCGATTGCCCTAGCAGGGGTACAGGCAGGGCTTTACCTTCCAGCGTAATTTGTTGTTCCTGCATGACTTCCAGCAAAGCGGCCTGGGTTTTGGCGGGCGCGCGATTGATTTCGTCCGCCAGCAACAAATGCGTGAATACCGGTCCGCGCCGGATGCGGAATTCACCACTCTTCATGTCCAGCATGATATGCCCGGTGACATCGGCCGGCATCAGGTCAGGAGTAAACTGAATACGCCGGAACAAACCACCGAAACATTGTGCCAACGCCTGTACCAACAGGGTTTTGCCCAGACCGGGAACGCCTTCAATCAACACATGGCCGGCCGCAAAAAGGCCAATCAATACCTGCTCCAGTACCTCGTTCTGACCAATCAGAATGGTTGACATGGCCTGGCGGATTTCCTGTGCCTGCTGGCTGGCTTGCTCAATGTCGGGTAAGGATTTTGTGCTCATAGCTGTTTCCTGATGGTTTCAAGGGTATTAACCTGTTGCAAAAAGGCGGGCCGGTTACGTGGCTGGTTGACCATGAGAGCCTGATGAATCTGTTCGGCAGGCAGTTCGGTAATTTCAGCCAGTCGATGAATACGTTGCTGCTCGGAAAGGCGCTGTATTTCCGGGTGTACCTGGATAGCCCGGTAGATCAAATCATTGCGCAGCCCCGCCAGCAGAACTTCAGACTGTCCATGTTTCCACAAATAATAAGCGGCCGCCTGAATGTGTTCCAGAATACGTCGCCGGGGTGCGTCATCGGCGGGCAGCAAAGGGCCGAATCGCCAGGGCGCACGCCATAGCCATAGCAGCAGTAACAGCCCTGCCAGACTTACAGCCCAGGGATTGATGAGCCACAACCATTCCCATAAAGGCGGTATGTCATCTGATTTAAGGATAAGCACTTCGCTGGGCGTAGTACGCAAATTAAGCAGGTACAACAACAGACGCGCATGTCCATGATCACCGATATTGAGATTCTTCATCCAGTTTATATCACTGACGACCGTAATCAGCCCCTGCCCGTAAGGCACACTGATCACATGGTCACCGAAAACATTGCCGATACGCAGTAGTTCCTGCTCTTCTTCATATTCCAGAACCGAATAATCATTAAACGCAACTTCCAGTAAATCACTGGAACCTTCAATTTCAAAAGTGGTGGTGCCTGCGGTGCCTTCCGTCTCGCTTGAACTCAGGTATTGCGGATAGACATCGACATAATCGGCAATCGGGTCATATTCAAAATCATCTTCATCATAAAGATGCTGGGCTTTTATGAGCAGATGGCCGCCTGCCGCCACCCAATCCAGCAGGGCGTTGTTACGGGCCTGTGAAAAAGTGCTGCGGTTGGTGGGAATAATCAGAATACTGTCCGTCGCGGGCAGCTCATTCAACTGTTCCGGGTTGGACAGGGTGCGCGCCGGAATACCCATGCTTTTTATAAACCATTCAGCCGCCAGCCAGTCGTTGTGGATGGCTTCACCCTGCCATCCCTGCCAATTGGATTTTTCATACCATTCAATATGGGTGCTCAGCCACCAGCCGAAAACACCGAACAAGGCCACAAAAAAAGTAATCAGCAGACCTTTTTTCATTCGTGCTCACCAAAGCTGCTGTGCCAGTCATGCAGCAGTAATTGCAGTTGTTTATCCGGCAGTTTGCGATGCGCGTAGGCACACAGTATCCAGCTTTCACTCAGGCGGGTGAAATGGCGGCTGGTGGAGTCCTGACAATGTTGTTGCACCAGCGCCTGACATTCTCCTTCGGTTTGCGATTCGGTAAAGCCCAGGTCGCGTTTGTGCAGCAGAAAACTGAGCGCGGCGCGATATAACAGGCTCAGTGCTTCACGCTGTTTGCCACTCATCCATAACTGGCGGGCGCTGGCGGGTACATCCTCGGGTAGAGATTGCGGGCGCACATCCAGTCCGGCCAGAGTGTCGGGTTTATCCGGGTTGTCAAGGTTTTTACCCCGTAGCAGATAAGGCCACCATTGTTGCCGCTTCAGGATAAGTACGATGACAAGCACAAACAGACTGATCTACAGGATGGCTTCAAGAAAAACGCCAATGAATTTGCTGAAACCAAAATCAAAATCTAGCGGCGCTGTGTCTTCCTTCTTATCTCTTTGGAAATCAAAACGCCAGGTTTCGTATTCGTCATAGATATCGAATTCGGGGGCCTCTAACACCTGTTTGATTTGCTGCTTGGCCTCATGCAATGGGCGCAGCTCGGGGTTTAGCTTGAAACCCTGACCGATTTCCTGAGCCTGTTGCGGCTCTTTGGCTGTTAGCGGCATGCTGACAAAACAGGGGGTGCTGATCATGAAACTCAGAAACACAATGGATGAGAGTTGTTTGATACGCTGGCTCATTTTGCGAAAAGCCAATTCCAGATCCCAGGCTTCCAGCAGGGTGCGGCGATTCAGATATAATGAAAAACCTGCTGCCACATAGAAAGGTTCCAGCAAAAATACAGCGGCCTGGTAACAGAAAGCCACTACCCAGAACATGAAGCCCTGAAAAAAACCACGATCAATCAGCGGTTCAAGAACCCGCTCACTGACACTGTCCGGCAGGATCAGAGGTGCCAGATATAACAGGGTAATTAGTGTTTGAACGAAAACGATTAAACCCTAAGAAAAACAATAATCTATATACTGTTCAGTGGACTAAAGATTATAATGCCTGTAT
>JAHXHF010000126.1 GCA_025656895.1 gamma proteobacterium symbiont of Bathyaustriella thionipta | reverse complement strand
CAACCGTTTTGGCAGGAAAACACCCCCTAATGGAGGCGGCGTTATTGCACTGGCCATTATCATACCGGTTATCGCCATAATGGGCATTCTGGCCGCCATAGCGATCCCCAGCTATCAGCAATACGTAGAAAAAGCCGAACAGGCACAAATGGCTGAATAATTCACCCTGAATCCAGAGTTTTTCTTATTGATAATTATCAAAGGCATGTTAGAATATTAGGTGTCTCTGAATAACGAGGCATCTAATAAATATAACCGTCACGAGGAAAACCCATGTCAGCTGTACGTAAAAGGTTGTCCTGGTCACTGGGCATTATGTCGGGCTTGTTGTTGCTGAATACATTTATCGTACGCAGCATTCTGGCATAAGCTCTAACAGCCGACCAGAGTAAGTTAAAAAACCGGAGCCAATGCTCCGGTTTTTTTATACGTGTTTTTCACCCGGCAGACTCGCTGCCTTACCGCTAAAACGGTCACTACTTCGCCTGAAAGCGGAGCAAGTGTTGATCGCCCTGAAACAGATCAAGCTGCTGTCCGCTGATTTCATAACGGTTCACTTTCTGTAATGCCTGCATGTAATCATGCGCAATGTCCAGTCCCTGTTCACAAGCCATGCGCGTAGCGCCCATGGCACCAAAACCCAGCTGTTCATTTTCTCCATACCAGGCACCGAAAAAACGATTGCAGCCATCCGAACCACTGACTTTATTGCCCTCTGCGCTCATCATTAAATGAGCTTCTGACCGGGTGTCAGCAGGCTTGAGTGAATAATCACCGACCGCCAGCAGACGCCAGTCAGTATCCAGCAAGGGAACGGTCGCTGCCGCTGGCTGCTTGACGGATGACTGCTGACAGGCCGCCAGCAGCAAAAACACCATACAGCAAGACAAAATCCTGAAACGATGCATTTTCACAATAAACCTCCTGGTTATAAATTGACGTAACCTCTTTCTTCATGAGAGGCAATATCCAGACCCTGGCTTTCATCTTCGGCACTGACACGCAGGCCACCGGTCATCAGACCTACCAGTTTCAGAATAGCCCAGGTCATGATGACGGTAAACACAGCGACAGCAACAATACCGATAATTTGTACCCCAAGCTGTTCGCCAATACTGCTGATGGATTCATTGAGAAAGCCCTGACCACTGAAAAGTCCCAGCTCGGTAGAAGCAAAAATACCGGCCAGAAAAGTGCCCAGAATACCACCCACACCATGCACCGGAAATACATCCAGCGAATCATCAATCTTTACCACTCTTTTTATAAAAAGAGTCGCATTGAAACACACAATACCAGCCGCAATACCAATTAACAAAGCGGCTGCCGGACCGACAAAACCGGAAGCCGGTGTAATGGTGCCAAGCCCGGCCACCATGCCCGTCACGGTTCCCAAAGCAGTCGGCTTGCCGTATTTGATCCACTCATAGAACATCCAGGTCATCGCACCTGCGGCGGCTGACAAATGCGTGACCAGCATCGCCATGGCAGCATCACCATTAGCCGCTAACGCACTACCACCATTGAAGCCGAACCAGCCGACCCACAACATACCCGCGCCGGCGATGGTCATGGTCATGTTGTGCGGCATCATCGGTGTTCCGGGAAAACCTTTGCGCGGCCCCAGTACCAGCGCGGCGACCAATGCCGCGACTCCGGCAGTGATATGCACCACCGTACCACCGGCAAAATCCAGCAGACCCATTTGCTGCAGCCAGCCGCCACCCCATACCCAGTGAGTAACAGGCGCATAAACCAATAATAACCAGATACTGCTGAACAGCAGTACCGCTGAAAATTTCATGCGTTCAGCAAAGCCGCCAATAATCAAAGCCGGCGTAATGATGGCGAAGGTCATCTGAAACAGACCAAACACCGATTCGGGCAGGCCGCCGAACAGGGTTTCTTCCCGCACCCCGCTAAACATCACGCGTGACAGATCACCAAAATAGTCTCCACCTTCACCAAAGGCAATGCTGTAGCCAATAATCAACCAGAGAATGGAAGCCAGACCGGCAATGGCAAAGCACTGCAACAGAATAGACAGCACATTCCTGGAGCGCACCAGCCCGCCATAGAACAAGGCCAGCCCCGGCAAGGTCATAAACAGCACCAGAGCGGTGGAAGTCAGAATCCACGAAGTATCTGCCGCCTGCATGCCTTCACCGGCCCATACCAGACCGGGCAGCCACAATGCGGCCAGTATTCCCATTTTATTGATTTTCACAAGTAACAGCCCCCTCAACCCAAGTTATGTAAACGCCCGATTCTACACCATGTGCCCCAAAGCAGTGCAATCATCGTTTTTCAGAAAACAGACCAAAATATCTTTTCCACAGTAGATCAGCGTTAAATCCGACAGACTCCTGGTTAGCCCCCGGTTTCGTTCCGGTACTTCTTGAAGTTCTGCGCCTGCTCGAAGATCTCTTTATACACGTCGTCATGCGTAATCGGTGGATAACCGTTCTCCGCCAGCAGCATGATCAAATCTACTTTTAGCTCCGCCTTGATGTCTTCGCGGTTGTCCCAGTCCGTGTACTTCGTTTTGTCATCCACAACACCCTTCACCGCTTTCGAGAGCAGGATCAGCTTTTCGTCGGGGTACTCGAACTCGTACTTCTTGGCAATCGCTTTCAGTATGTCATAGAAGGCCTTTTCCTCGAAGTCTATCCCTAAGTCGTGTCCGGCAGAAAACTCGCTATTTTCGAGGGGCTATGACCCCGCCCGCCGTCGAATTCAGTCAATTGCCTGCATTTTTGGCCACGCGCC
>JAHXHF010000326.1 GCA_025656895.1 gamma proteobacterium symbiont of Bathyaustriella thionipta | reverse complement strand
TTATAAGTTATTTCTATCGGTAGCATGAGCATGCTTATGAATGGTTTTTGCCAAACAAGATTCTTAAAAAAACAGTGAAACTTCAGTTTTCCAATAACCGCGACAGTTACCGCAGGGCTTTTGTAGAAGCCTGGCACAAACAGCAGAATAACCAGCCCATGCAACCGCTTGAACAGCTGATTGCCGATGTCGTTAAACTGCATCCTGAATATCACTCTCTGCTTGAAAATACACAAACAGCCATAGAAAAAGATTTTGATGAAGCGAACGGCCAGCAAAACCCTTTTTTCCACATGGGAATGCACATCACTCTTATGGAACAAGTGATTAGCGACAGACCGGCGGGCATACAGCAGGCATACCGGCAATTACTGACCCGGCTGCAGGATCAGCACCCGGTTGAACACGCCATGATGGATTGCCTGGGTGAATCTCTGTGGCAGGCGCAACGGCGGCCTGATGGCATGCCGGATGAACAGGCTTATCTGAAATGCGTACTGAAACTGCTGGCTAATGACCCGCCCCGGCACTGAATTATTTTTCTTTGCCGCCGACCAATGAAATAAATCCCCTCGCATCACGGTCTCTGACTACAAGCCGGTAAGCAATAAACGGCCCGGCTTATATTTAGGGCGGATTTCGTCTATAGTCTGACTCGGTGCGAAACGGTCGCATTGAAGAAACCGGGGATAGCTAAATCCCATACAGGGAAGAAGTTCTGGCGCGAGCAGGGCAACTTCGTAAACAACACTATTGGAGACATGATCAATGAAAGCATTCAAGAAACCTTTGGCCGCCGCTATCGGCGCAGCAGTAATCGGCAGCCTGGCTGCAACCGGCGCTAGTGCCGCTGAAAATCCTTTCGGCATGAGCGAACTGAGCAGCGGCTACACCCAAATGGCAGAAGGTAAATGTGGCGGCAACAAAGCAGCCGAAGCCAAATGTGGTGCCAACAAAGCCGCTGAAGCCAAATGTGGTGCTAATAAAACAACCGAAGGCAAATGTGGCGGAAACAAAGCAGCGGCTGAGGGCAAGAAAGTTAGTGGTAAATGCGGCGAAGGCAAGTGCGGCGGCAAAAAATAAGCTGACTGCATCAAAGTCATGAGCAAGACAACCGAATATCCTGTTCATGGCGCGGGGCTCGGCTATCGGCGAACACTGATGGATTCGCTGGCCGGGCACCGCCCTTCACAAATAGACTTCTATGAAGTCGCTCCTGAAAACTGGATTAATCTCGGTGGCGCCACGGGCAGAAAATTCCGTGCCTTTAGCGAACAACACGATTTTGTTGCTCATGGCCTGTCTTTATCCATAGGCAGCCCCGAACCGCTTGATTTCAATTTCCTGAAGCAACTGAAAAAGTTTCTTGAAACTCATCAGATACGCTATTACAGCGAGCATCTCAGTTATTGTTCCGATGATGGCCATTTGTATGACCTTATGCCCATCCCTTTTACCGAAGAAGCGGTACAGCATGTGGCCGCTCGCATACGCCAGGTTCAGGAGGTTCTTGAACAGCGCATCGCCATGGAAAATGTTTCTTATTACGCCCGACCCAGCCGGGAAATGGAAGAAATCGATTTTCTCAACGCAGTCATTGAGGAAGCCGATTGTGATTTGCATCTGGATGTCAACAACATCTATGTAAACAGCATTAATCACCAATACGACCCTTACGAATTCTTAAGTAAAATGCCCGGTGAGCGCATCGCATACTGCCACGTTGCCGGCCATTTTGAAGAAGCAGAAGACCTGCGGGTAGATACCCATGGAGCCGATGTCATAGACCCGGTCTGGAAGCTGCTGGAAGCAGCCTATCAGCAATTTGGAGTCTTCCCCACCCTGCTGGAACGTGATTTCAATATCCCGCCCCTGCCGGAATTACTCAAGGAAGTGGATACCATCGCCCGACTGCAGGCTCAATATTCAGCTCTACAAGACAAGCAAAGCGTCCATGCCTGATCGCCCGGCGTTCATGCAGCAGCAATATGAGTTTGCTGCCCACATTCGCAACCCTCAACAGGTAAAGACACCCGCCGGCATTGAAGAACGGCGCATGGCGATCTATCGGGATCTGTTTTTCAATAATATTGAAGGTTTTCTCAGTGACAGCTTTCCGGTACTGAAAAGCATACTGAGCGAATCACACTGGCAAGACATGGCGCGTGACTTTTTTATCCGCCATCGCTGTAAAACACCCCTGTTTCTGGAAATTGCTGAAGAATTTATCGACTACCTCAGCCATGAACGTAAAAAGCATGCGCATGACCCGGCTTTTATGCTGGAACTGGCGCATTATGAATGGCTGGAACTGGCGCTGGATATTGCAGAAGAAGACGAACTGCCGGATGAACTGAATGCCAATGGCGATGTTTTGCAGCAAGCGCCTTACCTGAGCAGTTTACTGGTAAATGTCAGTTACGATTATCCGGTACACCAGCTCAGCCCTGACTTTATACCGGATAAAAAGCCCGACAGCCCCACTCATTTGCTGGTTTATAGAAATCGCAATGATGAAGTAAAATTCCTGCACATCAATGCGGTTACTCAACGTTTGTTGCAACTTTTGCAAGAAAACCCGCATCAAACCGGTCTTGCACAAATAGAAATCATTGCCCGGGAACTCAATCACCCGCAACCTCAGCAAGTCATACAGGCCGGCAGCGATATTCTGTCTGATCTGCATGCTCGCGGCATCATTCTGGGAACAACCCGCAACTCATAAATTTTCCTGATTACCCCCATGGCTCAGCCATGCTCAACAACCGCTGAGGCATTGGAGGTGTACGTAGTGCAACATAAGCAAGCCTTGGGA
>JAHXHF010000017.1 GCA_025656895.1 gamma proteobacterium symbiont of Bathyaustriella thionipta | reverse complement strand
GGATACAGGCATTATAATCTTTAGTCCACTGAACAGTATATAGATTATTGTTTTTCTTAGGGTTTAATCGTTTTCGTTCAAACACTAAGTAAGTGCCATTCGGGTCAGATACACATTAAATACCTGTTCCTCTCTTCTTTCGCCACCCAACAGGCCGCCCCACTTTTTTTGGCTTCAACCTTCTGCCCGTTAATGCCTCAATCTCATCTTTAAAACGATCATCACCTAAAGCCATTCCCTTATTTAGGCCAGATCTAATATCTTCTAGTAAACTGCCTTCCACATGAGAAGAAAATAAGGCACGGTAATTTTTCAGGCGCGTGTCTTTCGTATCCCCTAACTTCAAATATTCAGAATGAGGCGTACATAAATCCGAAAGCTTGCCCAAGGCATTAATTTGATAGCTCGACCAACCATATTCACTTGGGTCTTCTACCATATCGGCTCTGACCGGATTCAATTCAATATACCGATACAACTCTAGCAAGTAGCTTTCTGACTGAATCAGGCACGATTTATAACGCCCTTCCCAAAGCGTACCACTGCGCTGATACTGATAATTGAAATACTGAACATAACGTCGACCAACAGATTGCATCATCAAACTCACCCCACCCTCTTCTTGAGGTGTGCAAAGCAGATGAACATGATTCGTCATGAAAACCCAAGCATGGATATCCACACCATATTTTTTTGAATATTCCTTTAACCAGCCGATGTAAGCACTAAAGTCTTCTAATGCTCCAAAACAGATTCCTCTGTTGTTACCTCTCTGGATCAGATGAACAGGCATACCCACGGGTGATATTCTTGGAAGACGTGCCATTTTATGATTTCGCGCAGCCAGTAGAAAACGGAGGAGGCAGTATAGCATTTAATTTGTATCTGACCCCAGTTATTATGACCCCAGTTATTAGCCGATGTAAGCACTAAAGTCTTCTAATGCTCCAAAACAGATTCCTCTGTTGTTACCTCTCTGGATCAGATGAACAGGCATACCCACGGGTGATATTCTTGGGAGACGTGCCATTTTATGATTTCGCGCAGCCAGTAGAAAACGGGGAGGCAGTATAGCATTTAATTTGTATCTGACCCCAGTTATTCTGACCCCAGTTATTCGTTATTTAGGTAAACAGGGATACTGCGGAATTTCATCTACAGCCTATTTGAAATGTTGCAGGCATACCGCTGCCACCGGCCTGGCCCAATCCGGCATGGTTGTATCCAGACGTATAATCTTACCGTTTGCAACCGAGACCAGTTCATGAATATCCGGTAAACCGTTACTACCCAGAGGCATCGAGTTGTCATACACAGCCAGCTTGTCCAGCCCCGGCACCAGACGGCAAAGGTTGCGCATCGACGATACATAGCGTTCATGGATTTTATGTTCGGGTATATCGTGACCGCCCCGCGCCACCCGAGCCGCGACACGTTTGATATGCAGTTCTGGCGATACGAGACCACAGTACCATACCCGGACAGTCAAGCCGGCTGCGATAGCATCCAGCAAGGTCGCGGTGATGGAATGGCCACCCAGCGTGGTTTCGAATGCGAAAACTGTGTTTGTGTGGATGGCATGTTTCAGGCGGTTCAGGCCTTCACGCCAGACCTGACTGTCGATATCACCGGGCTGTCTATCCGGAAAGCGCAACCGCATCTCGCGGGCAATCTCATCCGGGTTGTACCATTCCTGCCCCTTCGCGCGCAGGTTGGCACCCCCGATCGAGCTTTTACCGGCGCCGTTGACGCCAGCCAGAACAAGGATCAACGCGATTATCCTGCGCAGTCTCGGTCGTGCCGGGACGGTAATTGGAATTCAGTGTGTCCGCTTCGGTGAACAGCGCGGTATCCATCGCTGTTGCGGCACCTGGCTGATTCATGGTCGCGACCAGCGTATCGAAACGCTCAGCAAGCGCCTGAATAAAACCATCGTCGGCCTTGTCTTGCCGCAGCTGTTGCAACAGCGTGACCATCTCATCGTACTGCCGTTGAGACAGGGTGACCATCGAACCATGACCCTGTATCTTCACCGCCACCGCCTGTGCCGAGTCAGTGAGCTGCCTCAGTAGCGCAGTACCCTTGCGAGCCATGCTGGACATGGACACGCTCTGCAAGTCAGATGAAGGCTTGAGATCCATCAGGTCGCTTGGAATAGTGATTCTGTCGAAAGGCATGGTTATTACCGGTGGCATCGAATGCAAGAGTAAGCATAGCACAGCGTTCACATTATTCACAATGTTTATTGGCGAATAATAAACAACTTTGCCATCCAGAAGGCAAATGTACCTGGGTCAGATTATGGTCCTACAGCCACCCATCCTTTGATGGCTCACGCACTACAAAAATACCATGACAACACCAGTCTGCCTCTCATGGTATCGCTGGTTTGTGCGCTACAGCACGCAAAAAATACCATTGATGATGCAGATTATACCATCAACCCAATTGATTTATTCTTTATAATTCAACAGGTTAAAAATACAAGTCACTCCCACTCTATTATCAATAAGCCTTTTTTATCTATTTTATTCAATGGCTTATTTTCCTGATAAACGGTAATACCATGAAAAATACCATGCTCAGAAAACCCTTCGAAATGCTCGAAATGTTTCCATTGAGCGCACCTACACGGCACCCTAAGTCACCTCCCGGTCTTTGATTTTCAGGGGTATACCCTCCTGCTACCGCAGACCAAGAAATGGATCTCCGTCATAGGGGGCATACATATGAGCTAATTGTTAATACAATTGACAATTAGCCGTTATTACCCATAATGTATGGTAACTACTCAGCGTACTTTATCAAAAATTCCAGCTCACTGAGTAAATGCTGGCAATTGCCCTATAAATACCAACGCCAATGCTTCAG
>JAHXHF010000394.1 GCA_025656895.1 gamma proteobacterium symbiont of Bathyaustriella thionipta | reverse complement strand
TGGCCAAAAATGCAGGCAATTGACTGAATTCGACGGCGGGCGGGGTCATAGCCCCTCGAAAATAGCGAGTTTTCTGCCGGACACTAATTATAAAATGTGTGGGGAGGGAGATATGCAATTGCTACTGGATGTGCATCGCAGTTTATCAAATTCTCCTCTGCTCGGCGGCAAGCTGGATTTTGCCGAATTGTATCAGCATAGTTTGCCAATACAGGCATTGGGGCAGCATGCGCGATGTTTATCGACACAATACGCATTGATGCATGCCTGTTTTCATCGAGCGACACATTTGAATGAAATGGGTGACCGCCTGATCTGGCTGTCCGACATACATCGTTTATGGGCTGCATTGAGCCAATCGGGTAAGCTGGATTTTGCAAGTCTGGTGCAGCGGCTTCAAATAGCAACATTGGCGCTGGATGCCTTGCGTACTACGGCCGACTGGTTTCCTCTACGGCTATCCACTGAAATGGAACGTCAATTGACTGGCCGGCAGGGTAAAGAGCCCCTGTCAGCGCGATTGCTTAAGCAAAAAAACAATAGTCGTAAGCAGCGTTTTTTCTGCGATATGCGGGCTCAACAAGGACTGGCTCAACGCTGGAACTTTGTCATGCGTAGTTTGTTTCCTACAGCCGCTTATATGCGCTACCGCTATAACAGCCGCGCTCCTCTGTTTTGCCTGTATGCCAATCGTTTTTGGCAAGGCCTGTGTAAACTGGGATCTTCATCATGTCGAAAAGGTTGATCTGAGCTATGGGTGCTTTGTTATGCGTTCTTGATGAGGGGGGGTTTTCCAGACGTCTTGAATTGGCGCAGCGTATGGTGGAGAAATCCAGCTACCGGGGAGAAGCGGAATTTTATCAGGATGAGAATATCCTGCTCGGGATTCAGTCTAATGCTGGTGATGCAAGCCTGACTGAGTACGGGGTGTTTGTAGTCGCTGTTCATGGTTTTATCAGTAACTGGGGGGATTTGAAGCGCACATGGAGTCATGCTTTTTCTTCTTCATCCAATGATGCCGACAAGCTGGCGGCCGCTTACAGGCAACTTGGACATGGCTTGTTTGAGCAATTGCGCGGTGAATTTTCCATCCTTATCTGGAATCGTGAGTGTAAAAGACTTGTAGCGGTTCGGGATACAGTGGGTTGCCGGCCTTTATTCATGCTTCGTCAGCCGCAGGTTTTACTGGCTTCAGAAATTCGCCAGTTACGCGCGGGGGCTGGTTTTGAACCGAAACCTGACCTGTCCAATATCGTTCAAACCATGTTGTATTATCACATCGATCAGAGCCGCACCAGCTTTGAAGGGGTAGAGCGGTTACTGCCAGCCAGTTTTTATTGTGTTGATTATGACCGGAAAGCATCGGGTCATTATCAAATTCACAGCAAACCCTACTGGCAGCCTCCTGAAACAGAATATTGTAAACGGGATATCCGTAGCTACGCGGATGAGCTGGATGTGATTTTGCGTAAAATCATTACGCGGGCAATACCGGACAAACCTTATGCTCTGGCCCTGAGTGGTGGTTTGGATTCGGCAACTATCTGGTGTTATCTGGCGAAAACCATGCCGGAGAAATGTGACAAAGGCCAGGCGATCACCTTATCGTTACTCTACCCAGGTTTAGCTTGCGATGAATCGGACTATATTAAAAAAATTCTGGCCGACACACCTATCGATCACAAAGCGATACTGATTGACACCAGTAACGAATGGCTGTCGGATTACATTGAAGAAATCAGTTCGCAGGTCGATACGCTTTTTATTTCCAGTGTTCATTCCATTGATGTTCTTTCAAAAAAAATGAAAGAAGAAAAGCGTCAAACCATTCTTGTAGGTGTAGGGGGGGATGAGTGGTTGCAAGGCGCGATTGATTACCTGAATGATGATTTCCGGTCCGGGCACTGGTTGCGGCTGTGGCGTGATCTTGTTACCACAAAGTTTCGGGATCTTGATGGTCTGGCCAGATGGAGGCGATTGCTAAGGGCCGCGTTACGGCCGGTTGGCTATGGAGCAACAAGTGTACAAGCACCTATTTGGTTGAATGATCAATATCAAGATGTTTTTAATCAGGTTCAGCGGCATCGGGCTCTGGCCAGTCAGGGCAAGTTAAAAAGCCGGGTTTACATAGACTGGATGCTGACGCAAATCGTTCAGGCGGGTACAGGCCTGGAGTTGATGGAACAACGCTTTGCTTATCATGGTTGTGAACTCCGCTCCCCTTATATGGATAGGGATTTAATTGAATTCAGCTTTCGCACTCCCCCCAGAGCACTGATAGGGGGGCAGAGCCTGAAATTTCTAATGCGAGAGGCTGCAGCGGGGATTCTGACACCTTCCATAGCGTCCCGACAACAAAAAACCAATTTTAGCAGCAAACCCCAAAAAGACAGTCGCCTACTTGAGCAACTGGGGCCGGTAGATAGCTGGAATCTGGTTCGTCTTGGCTTGATTTCCGATAGAATAACTGCCAAACTTAGAAGAAGTGCAAAGGGCTCTCATGCTTATAGTTCTGTTGAAATCAATCTGGCTGTCTATGAATACGGCATCCGTGGGATGTTTGGTCGATTGTAAAATATGATTTTAGAAAGGGGGAGTTGAACAGATGGTAGTTATTTCATGCAAGCGTTGTGAAGAAGAGAATCAGCAGTCTGTCGAAGAGGGATTACCCGAACAGTCTGGATTGGCGTACAGCAGGCCGGAAATAAATGTGTCAAAGATAACTTCGATGATACAGACGGGTGGATCAGCAGATGCAGATGATTTGAGCGGCGGTTTGAATTTTAATTAGTGCCCGGCAGAAAACTCGCTATTTTCGAGGGGCTATGACCCCGCCCGCCGTCGAATTCAGTCAATTGCCTGCATTTTTGGCCACGCGCCCCGG
>JAHXHF010000247.1 GCA_025656895.1 gamma proteobacterium symbiont of Bathyaustriella thionipta | reverse complement strand
GGGAGTCAAAACAAAACGTCTAAAAGCAGGCTGGGATAATGACTATTTGCTGCGGGTAATCAATGGATGAATTTAAGTCCGATTGCCCTAACGATTAGGCCGAAGTAATTGATGTTGCCGGAGTTTACAAAAAATTCCGGCAACATTTTTCTGCCGCAAAATTCAGCCGGCGGGTTTGAAGCCTTCCGGCGTTTCCGCACCCTCGCCGAAGAAGTAGTTTTCCATCTGTGTTTCCAGGTACTGACGGGCTTTGGGATCTAACGGACTAAGGCGGTTTTCGTTGATCAGCATGGTCTGGTGCTGCAACCAGCCCTGCCAGGCCTCCTTGCTGACATGGTCAAATATTCTTTGACCCAGATCACCCGGATAAGGAGGCCTTGGCAGCCCTTCGGCTTGTTTGTTCAGTTTAATGCATTGGACGGTTCGGCTCATGTGTTTGTCTCCAGAATTTGTTGTACTTCCTGCAATAAGCGACTGACCGGTGCGGCCAGACCCAGTTTTTGTGGTTGTTCGATGTTATACCAAAGGCTACAGCCATCCTCCATGCAGGCGTTAGTCTTTTCGTTATATTCCACAAGCAATGGGTGGATATGCAGATGAAAATGGCTGAAGCTGTGGCGACGGGATGGCAAGACCATAGCCTTTGACTGTTTTGCCTGATCCGGCAGAGAAGCCAGCGCTTCCGGTTCCGAGCTATAAGCCGGAAAATGCCACAAGCCACCCCATACGCCACTGGGCGGTCTTTGTTTGAGCAACACCTGACCGTTCTTTACCGTAATCAGCACCCATTCCTGACGGGATGGTTTATTACTTTTCGGTTTGGATTCAGGTAACTGCTGCTGTTGCCCCAGGTGATTCGCCACACATTCTGCGGCCAGCGGACATTGATCACAGGCTGGTCTGCTGCGCGTACAAATCATGGCTCCCAGGTCCATCATGCCCTGGTTGTAGCCAGCGGTATTCTGAAGCGGCGTTAACTGCTCACTCAACTGCCACAATTGTTTCAGCACCGCAGATTTTCCCGGCCAGCCTTTAATGCCCGCATGACGGCACAATACCCTCTTTACGTTGCCATCCAGTATCGGCTGGGACTGCCCGCCGGACAGCGACAAAATAGCCGCTGCGGTAGAGCGACCAATGCCGGGCAGTGCTTGTAATGAGCCCATATCAGCCGGAATTTGACCTGAATATTGCTGGCAAATTTGTGCTGCGGCACGGTGAAGATTTCGCGCCCTTGCGTAATAACCCAGGCCTGACCAATGGTGCAGCACTTCATCCCGTTCGGCATGATATAAATCCTGTATTTCAGCAAAGCGTTGTATAAAGCGCTGAAAATACGGAATAACCGTCGCCACCCGGGTTTGCTGCAGCATAATTTCTGACACCCACACCCGATAAGCGGAAGGCGGGTTTTGCCAGGGTAAGTCATGCCGCCCTTTATCGGCCTGCCAGCGCAGTACACGGCGAGCAAAATCATCGGCAATCATGGTGACTCATTCTGTTCGGCTTGTTGCGCAGTTTGTTCAAGACGCTCTGCGGTCTGCAAGGCATCCTGTTTCAGCGAACGTTGAATGGCCCAGGGTCCGACGACGGGCGGCACCCAGAAAGACGGGGTAAAGCGGGCGCGAAACCATAAGCGTGTTCCTGTGCCTTCTGCGCTCAGCTTCCAATAGGACAGACCACTGCTGAAGTCGCTGCCCTCGGCCTGCATGGTGGCTTGCAGTTCGTAATGAGCAAGCTTTTGCATGAGCTGCATTTGTGTGACATCACGGCACATAAACAGGACGCAGGCATGTACTTGTGTACGCACCAGGGGGATTTCTCCGGGCTGTTCGATACGGCTTAGGATAATACGCTCTGAAAGCCGGTGCAGTTGCTGGTAATCGGTTAAAACCTGCCACACAGAGTCGGGTTTGGCGGCCAGACTGACATCCAGCATCAACTGGTATTGTTTGTCTGTACGCGCCACTTTCAGACTGTGTAATTGCAGGGCGTGCGCGCGGCCAACAAGTAGCAGGGCCGCAATACCCAGCCAACGGCTCAAACACTTCACAACAGGAGAAAATAAGAAGTTTGCACTTCAGGGCCGGGAAGGTACTTGTATGCTGAGCTGGCCGTTTTTCTGTGTCAGCTCGAAATGGCGCAGCACATTCATCCCCAGCAAGGCTTCATCGCCCGCCATATTTGGCAGAATGGTGGCACGCACATGGCGGATACGCAGATTACCCACCCATAATTCATCCACTTCGCTAAGCCAGCCGCGAGTGATGCCATTGGCGGTACTGCTGCTGACTTCAGCCAATTTTGGCAAGCCCGCTTTTTGCGCGACCTCTTCGGGAACAGCCAGATCGGTTGCGCCGGTATCCAGCAATAAATCCACATCAATGCCGTTAACACGACCCGGCACCTGATAATGCCCCTGACGATTGGCTTGCAATAACAAGGTGCTGCCTTGTGCTGACTCGATCAGGTGGCGATTGGGGTTATCCAGTTTATCCAGCACACCGGAAAAAAACAGGAATAGCAGACCCAAAGCCATCGCCCAGGCCAAAAAAACCATGTTGCGGCCTATGGAATGGGTTGAAGAGGATTGATCCGGCATATTCAGTATTCATGGATGGCCCTGCATGGCAGGGCCATCCATTTTTTTACAACTCAGCGTGGCTGCGGGTGAAAAACCGGTATGCGGTTCTGTGGAATTTGCGGGCGCAACATACGTTGGTACTGTTGACGATAATGAACCAGGGCACTGCGGCCATTAGCCAGCACATCAAAAACCTTCCAGCCATTAGCGGATTTGTACATAGTGTCCGGCAGAAAACTCGCTATTTTCGAGGGGCTATGACCCCGCCCGCCGTCGAATTCAGTCAATTGCCTGCATTTTTGGCCA
>JAHXHF010000187.1 GCA_025656895.1 gamma proteobacterium symbiont of Bathyaustriella thionipta | reverse complement strand
GGTTTCCGGCTACCCTGATAGACCTCGATGGTGCGTCCGTATTGTAGTTCAACCTGCCAGGCTTGCAGGATTTGCCGATAGCGTTCGCCATCACTGATATCGGCTCTTTTCAGGCGGGATGCGAGGCGCTGCAGGCGCATGGATCGCTCTTGCGGCAAAAATGCCAGATCATGGCTGACAAACTCATCCAGGGTACTGTGCATTTGTGCAAGCAGAGGTGCTATACCGGAACGGGTAACCTCAATTTCAGCCCGTTGTTGTTGCAACAAAAGGCGGTTTTGCGCCTGCGCCTTGAGGCGTGTTTGTAATTGGGCATTATCACTGCGCAACAAGGCAATGCGGCGCTGTACATGCAGGTATTTCTGCAGCATCTGCTTGCGCTCATCATCCAGTTTGTCGATTTGTTTCTGCGAGTCTGCGGCCTTTTGCTGGTTTTTGGCATCCAGTCTTAATGCCGGCTCCAGTGAGCCGGCATTCAGCGTGCTGCAGAAAAGCACAAGACACAGTGTCAGGTTGATTCTGATCAAGGTAATGATTCCGGCTAACTTCATGAATGGAGAATTATGCCTTATAAATGGCAGGATCTGTATGCGACAATTTGCCGCATCCCCACAGACTGTTTATGCCGCTAGAATTTGTCCGGCTTACATGATTTGGGGAATGCTGTAGTGAAAATGAAAAAACCTGTTTTTCTATTGTCTGTATTAACAGGCCTGCTTTTAACCAGTGGCTGGACGCTGGCAGATACCGAATTACCGACTATGCAGGTTGAATCGCAATTTCCGGATGGCTTCAAAGAGCAAATCATCATACCGGAAGAACAGAAGTATATTTCACCCGACAGCGCGGATCTGCTGCGCAATGTGCCGGGTGCCAATGTTAATAAAAATGGCCCGCTAACCGGTATTTCTCAATATCGTGGCATGTACGGTTCGCGGGTCAATGTACTTGTGGACGGTTTGAATGTAGCCCCGGCCGGCCCCAACTGGATGGACCCGCCGCTGAGTATGATTCCGTCCTCTCAGTTGCAGGACATTCGTGTGATACGCGGTGTATCTCCGGTCAGTGCCGGTAGTGAAACCGTGGGCGGCACCATCATGGCCAACAGTCGGCGTGGAGATTTTTCTGCCGGTGAACAGTTTGATGTGCATGGGCGGGTGGGGCTGGGTGGCCAGACAGTGAATGATGGTTACAGTGGCAACACCCGGTTATGGCTGAGTAATAACCGCCACCTGTTTGAGTTCAATGGCCTGTATCTGAAAGGCGATGATATGGATGCGGGTAACAGTGACAGCGTTATTCCCAGTGGCTATGAGCGCAAGGGCGGCGGGCTGGGCTATGCTTTCCAGCAGGGCGAAACCGGCTTGGGTTTCAATTATCAGTATGACAAGACCGAAGACAGCGGCACCCCCGCCTTGCCGATGGATATTATCTTCGTCAAAACAAATAATTATCGGGGTCACTATAACGATCGTTTTGGCCGTGTGAATACAAATTTCAAATTCCACTACATTGACACAGATCACCTGATGGACAATTTCAGTCAACGCCAGCCCCCGGTGGCTGCCATGTCCGGTCTGCCGGTGCGGCGATTTGCGGAAACCGACTCGAGTGATTGGGGCTGGGATTTACGCGGAGACATGGCTGCTGCCGATGGTGAATTGCGCTTTGGTACCGATGGCTGGATGCCTACCTATAACGCCGATATTTTTAATCCCTCCAATACAGGTTTCAAAGTCAATAACTACAACCATGTAAAGCGCAACCGTTTTGGCCTGTTCAGTGAATGGCAGGGCGTAGTGGGCAATGAATGGGGAGTGCTGGTGGGCGGTCGTTTTACCCGCGTTGCCATGGACGCGGATGAGGTGGCATCCCGTGGTATTGGTGGCATGGGACAGCAGGCTCGCGCAGATGAGCTGGCGGGTAAATTTAATAACAGCCATCGCAGCCAGGATGAAAATCTGTATGACCTGGCACTGATTTTTGATCGCGCAGTGAGTGAGCATACCACTTTGCAGATCGGCCTTGAGCATAAGCAGCGCGCACCCTCCTATCAGGAGCGCTTTTTGTGGCTGCCGCTGGAGTCTACGGCCGGGCTTGCGGACAATCGTGTGTATGTCGGTGATATCGGGCTGGACAAGGAAACTTCCTACAACCTGGATGTTGGCCTGAACTGGCAGACAGGCGACAGTTATTTTACACCGCATACTTTTTACAAGCGCGTGGATAATTATATTCAGGGAACGCCGCTGACATCGGGCACGGCTTATGAGTTCCGTCGCAACCAGGCCAATATGCTGCTGGGGGCGGGAACCTGTCCGCCGGGTTCGCAGGACCCGGTTTGCGTACCCTTGCAGTTCAGTAATGTGGATGCCGAGTTTTACGGTTTTGATGCAGCTGCCGGCACCCGTCTTAGCCGCCACTGGAAACTGGATGCAACGCTTAGCTATGTGCGAGGCAAACGTCGTGACATCAATGATGACCTGTACCGAATTGCACCACTAAACGGTCTGCTGGGTCTGAGTTATGAAACGGATGACTGGTCATTGACAGCGGAAGGCGCCTTTTATGCAAAGCAGGACAAAGTATCAGAAACCAATAATGAGCAGGAAACTTCCTCTTATGGATTGCTGAATCTTTACGGACATTATGAATTTCAGCGCCATTTACGGCTTCGAGCCGGTGTGCGCAATGTGTTTGATCGTTATTACGAGAACCATTTGTCCGGCTACAACCGCGTCAGTGCGGACAGCAGCGGCAACTCTTCAGATATCGCGGTAGGTGAGCGGCTGCCCGGAGCAGGGCGCAATTTTTTTCTGCAGGCGGAAGCGAATTTCTAGGAGTCTGTCGGACTTAACCACAGTGACCGCACTGGCAAGCCCTTAAAATATAAAAATTCGACTATTTTATAAGGTATTGCTG
>JAHXHF010000343.1 GCA_025656895.1 gamma proteobacterium symbiont of Bathyaustriella thionipta | reverse complement strand
GAAGCATTGGCGTTGGTATTTATAGGGCAATTGCCAGCATTTACTCAGTGAGCTGGAATTTTTGATAAAGTACGCTGAGTAGTTACAAAAATATTAGTGTTGATTCGTGTTCATTAGTGGTTCAAACACCAGAAGAGATCAAGATATGCGACCCGGCCTGCGGCTCCGGCCACATGCTCACCTATGCCTTTGACCTGCTTTATGCCATCTATGAGGAAGAAGGCTACGAACCCGCCGAGATCCCGGAAAAGATTCTTACCCATAATCTCTACGGTATTGAGATTGATGAACGTGCCGGGGAACTGGCGGCTTTTGCGCTGACCATGAAGGCCCGCAGAAAACAGCGCCGCTTCTTCCGCAAACAGGTGCAACCCAACATTTGTATACTGGAGAATATCCAGTTCGAAGGGGATGAACTGAATGAGTATATGGGGTTTACCGGGCGTGATCTATTCACTGCCCCACTGCAAACCACCCTGCGCCAGTTTGAAGAAGCCGACAACTTTGGCTCCCTGATCCGGCCAGAAGTGACCGATATCGCGGGTGTCCTGAAACGATTGCAAGCGAAGGATGTTTCAGGTCAGTTGTTTTTGACTGAAACACACAAAAAGGTGTTACAGGCACTCCAGCAGATTGACTACCTTAGTCCGAAGTACCATGTGGTGATTGCTAACCCGCCGTATATGGGAGGGAAGGGCATGAATGGAAGATTAGGCAAGTGGGCGAAAGACAATTTTCCAATCAGTAAATCAGATTTGTTTGCCATGTTTATTGAGAGAGGGTTTGATTTAACTTTAAATGATGGTTTTTCTGCAATGGTGACTATGCAGAGTTGGATGTTTCTTTCATCCTATGAAAAGTTGCGTAATAAACTAATAAATGGTGTAACTATTGAATGTATGGCTCATATGGCCAATATGGTTATGGGGATTGCTTTTGGTACTGCAGCAACTGTTTGGCGAAAAAGGTTTATGCCTGCTTATCGGGGAGCCTTTTGTTATGTCGAATATGAGGATATTGGGGAAGGTAACAAGCCTGTTACTTTTCCACCTAAAAATGAGCGTAATAAAGCAGCAAGAAAGGCAGGAAAATAAAGTATGTCTTTCCAGGAAATACTTAATAGCCCAGAAAGCAAAACCCTTGAGTTCAAACGTGACCTATCCTCACCCAAGCCCATTCTGAAAACACTGGTTGCGTTTGCCAATACCGCTGGCGGTCGTCTGCTTATCGGTATCAGAGATGATAAAAAAACGCTAGGGGTTGACAATCCACTGGATGAGGAAGAGCGACTCAGCAGCCTGATTGCAGACGCTATCTCCCCCCGTTTGGTGCCAAATATTGAACTGATGACGGTTGAGGATAAAACCATATTGGTCGTAGAGGTCTTTCTCAGTAACTCACGCCCGCATTATTTAAACAAAGAAGGCGTTGAACAGGGCGTTTATGTGCGCCTCGGTTACAGTAATCGGCAGGCCGACCAGCCACTGGTTGATGAACTACGCCGTTCGGTTGCCGGCACCGCTTTTGATGAAATGCCAATGCCGGCACTGTCTGTCGATGATCTGGATTTGCTTGCCGCACAGCAGGCGTTTGGCGATACCCGGCATCTTGATGAACAAAGTCTGCTTTCACTGAAAATGCTTACCCATCATCAGGGGCGCTTAGTGCCAAGCAAAGGTGCCATTCTTTTGTTTGGCAAACAGCGTACTTTTCACTTTTCCGATGCCTGGATTCAATGTGGTCGTTTCTTTGGCACAAAGAAACTCGATATTTTTGATCATATAGAGATTGACGAGCCATTGCCCAAAGCCGTGGACGAGGTGATGCTTTTCCTGAAAAAACATGCCTTCCGAGGTGCAGATCTTTCCGAAGTGCGCCGCAAGGATGTCTGGAGTATCCCCCTGGGGATTTTGCGCGAGGTGATTATTAACGCCCTTGTGCATAGCGACTATTCACAACGCGGCGCACCCATACGAGTGGTGTTTCTTGATGATCGCATTGAAGTCGAAAGCCCCGGTATTTTACTCTCTGGTCTGACCATCGAAGAGATGAAACAGGGTATATCCAGAATCCGAAATTATGTCATTGCCCGCGTGTTCCGTGAGCTACAGCTTATTGAGCAATGGGGTACCGGTGTTCGCCGTATCTTCCAAGAAGCAAAGGAACTCGGCCTGCCAGAACCCAAAATTGAAGAGATTGGTATGCGCGTGCGGTTTACCGTTTATCTGCAAAAACCACATTTGATTACGCAAGGGAGTCAGCAGGAGCCAGCGTCAAGGGCCCAGTCAAGGGCCCAGTCAGGGGCCCAGTCAGAATCAATATTATCCGCCCTCACGGATGGGTCACTTTCTGCTGTGGAGTTGGTGGCAATACTGGGTCTTGACAGCAAAACGGGGGCATTCAAGCGAGCCATCAAAGAACTGCTGGAACAGGAAAAGATTGAATACACCATCCCCGATAAACCGAATAGCCGGTTGCAGAAGTATCGGTTAGTGAACAATCGGGGTAAGGCATGAAATCCTTATTTCTCTTTCTCGTTCCCACGCTCCCGCGTGGGAATGCATACGGTACTTAACTAATGGGCAGATCACGCTACAAAATCACCGACCCACAAGCAACACACTTCATAACACTCACGGTCTTGCATTGGATACCGGTATTCACACGTCCCGCAACCGTCGAAATATTATTAAACGCAGTACGCCATTTAACCTCAAAAGGTCTAAAGGTCTATAGTTACGTGATTTTGGAAAATCACTGCCATTTTATTGTACAAAGCTCAGTACTTGACCAGGACATTGCCCGTTTAAAATCGTATACCGCCAAACAATTGATTCACTGGTTAGATGAAAACAAAATCAGGTAAGTACTGGATCAATTGGCATTTTATAAAAAAGCACATAAAAATGATCGTGCCTATCAATTTTGGCAAGAA
>JAHXHF010000346.1 GCA_025656895.1 gamma proteobacterium symbiont of Bathyaustriella thionipta | reverse complement strand
GCCAAAAATGCAGGCAATTGACTGAATTCGACGGCGGGCGGGGTCATAGCCCCTCGAAAATAGCGAGTTTTCTGCCGGACACTATTTAGTTACCCAAACCAAGTGTACTGTTAGTCGCGTTATCGTATGACCACTTCGTCGCTGCTCATTCATCCTTCCAAGACTACCATAATTGTGTAGCAGCTAAAGCCTTGCACTAAAGTGCATAGTTTTGACTAGCGGCCTGTGACCAATAAAATCAAGGATATCGAAGCCCTTTGGAGGAAACTTCGCCCCCGCATCTCAGCCCCGCCTTCTGTCAGCCAGGTAAACGATTTAAATAAACTGGCCGATCAGTTATTGCAGGAGTCTCATCGCTTTGTGCTGATGCTGCAAAAACGTGCTCCTGATAGTAATGGTGAACTGGTCAATATTGCCGGTCGCCAACGTATGCTGGCGCAACGTATCGCCAAGATTTATGTTCTGGAAACCTGGGGCTTAACCACCCGGTCACTGCGAGCGCAGTATAATCAGGCCGTGCAGCAATTCAATGATGGCCTGACCGCGCTATTAGCTTCACCGGACAACAGCAAACAAATTGACCGGGAATTGAGGCGGGTGCAGACCAACTGGAAAATCTTCAAGCTCAGTAATTATGATTCTGAACAAAGACAGAATAAATACAGCCAAAACCGCTCGTATACACGTGTTCCGAATCTGGTCGCACGCTCTATGGACCGGATTACCAGTCAAATGGAAAGCATTACCGCGTTGTACGCGGAATTGTAAAAAACCAGTAACAGCCGCTTAGCTGACTGATACGGCTCCATTCAACAGTTTCAGGATCATGGCCGGTAAAATATTCTTGCAGGCTGACAGGACTTGTCAGCCGAACGGAAAAACAACTTCAGCGGCTTACCGACAGCGTTGAAATTGAATGCCAAAGCGGCCCTGCGCTTATAAAAAACAGCCGTCTGGCTTTACTGTGAGTAATCTGGATATTCCGCTGCTGACGCTCCAATATGGCTTTATGCCGCGTCAGCACTGCTTGCGGGGTACTGTGAACAACCGTTGGGCTGACATTAACATGCGCACTGGCGCGGGTTTGATATACCAGAGTTGCGCCCAGCGCAGCCACAATAACGAATGCCAGAATACTGATAAAATCTGCTTTTTTCTGTTGCTTGTGCAAAACCATGATGACCACCTTCGTGAATGCAAACACTGACTCCATTCCCGTGAGTCTTCATCAAACTTCGCTGTCCCTATGAATTGAGTATAGTCAATCTTCCGATTCAAACATTGAAACACTTCACGCTTCGCACTTTTATGGCAAAATGGCCACTAATAAATAAAAACTGTGCAACCACGGCTTAACCCGGCCTGCTGCACGAAAAGGTAGTTGACAACCATGAACAAGCACAGCAGCCCCATAAAAATTGATGTGGAAACCCGCTATATCGAATCCCAAAGCGCTCCCGAGCAGGATCGTTTTGTATTTTCCTACACCATCACGATCACCAACAAAGGCGAGGAAGCCGCCCAGTTACTGAACCGTCACTGGCTGATTACCGACTCCAACAGCCATGTACAGGAAGTGCGTGGCGAAGGTGTGGTGGGTGAGCAACCCCATCTCCAGCCGGGCGAGAGTTATCGCTATACCAGCGGTGCCGTGTTGCAAACACCGGTAGGCAGCATGCACGGAAGTTATGAAATGATTTACGATGACGGCATCCGTTTTGATGCCCCCATCGCGCCTTTTTCACTGGCCATTCCACGCACTCTGCACTAAAACGGCATATTTCAATGAGCATTTACGCAATTGGTGACATTCAGGGTTGCCATGAACCTCTGCAACGCCTGCTGGACAAAATCAATCCTGACCCGGCCAAAGACCAGCTTTGGTTTTGCGGTGATCTGGTCAATCGTGGCCCGCAATCACTGCAATCCATACGCCTGGTAAAATCACTGGGTGATTGTGCCATCAGCATTTTAGGCAATCATGATTTGCATCTGTTGGCGGTATCCCAGGGTAATCGCAGCCATTATCACAACAAAAGCATGGACGATATTCTAGAAGCCAGTGATTGTGACGAACTGATTGACTGGCTGCGGCATCGTAAGCTGATGCATTACGACAAAGGCCTGAAAACCGCGCTGGTGCATGCCGGCCTGCCGCCTCAATGGACGATTGAACAGGCCCTGGGATATGCCGCCGAACTGGAAGCCGTACTGCAAAGTGAAGCTTTCAGTGATTACTGCGCCCATATGTACGGCAACAGGCCTGATCTATGGGATAACAATCTGAGCGGCTGGGATCGCTACCGTTTTATGACCAACTGCTTTACCCGTTTACGTTTCTGCGATAATTTCGGGCGTTTATATTTAAAATACAAACTGGCACCCGGAACCCAGCCCGCACATGCCCATCCCTGGTTTCAGATCAAGCACAGACGCAGCCGTGACACACGTATATTGTTCGGCCACTGGTCCACTCTCGGCTATCAGCAATCCGCCAAAACTATTTGCCTGGATAGTGGCTGCCTGTGGGGCGGCCCGCTGACAGCGGTCAAACTTGAGCGTAATTCCGCACAAATCCTGCAGGTTCCCTGTAAACAGCAATTAAAACCCGGCGTTTAAACAGAGCTGACTCTGATGCCAGCACCTATCGCGCCACTCGATACTCATCTTGAGATAGAAACTCCGGAAGGCATCGAACTGAATATCAGAATAGCCGGTCCGCCGGTCAGGGCAACGGCCTGGCTGATTGATCTGTTGATCACCATGGCTGCTTATTGGCTGCTTGCCATTATCCTGACTTTCATAGGCTACTCCGGCATGGGGCTGATGCTGCTCAGTGTTTTTATTATTTAGTGTTTGAACGAAAACGATTAAACCCTAAGAAAAACAATAATCTATATACTGTTCAGTGGACTAAAGATTATAATGCCTGTAT
>JAHXHF010000152.1 GCA_025656895.1 gamma proteobacterium symbiont of Bathyaustriella thionipta | reverse complement strand
ACGGGAAAAAGATTTTGTTTCACTGCTTTTGCGTATGGTGGCTTGATGGCTGACTGTCAGGTTGATTTGGATTTCAGTGAAACTTCAGTCAATAAAGAACAGTTAATTTCGCATAACTGATCACCAGCCATTTGCTGCCGGCGCTTGCAAAATTAACCTGCACCCTTGCCTGCGCTCCGCTACCTTCGGTATTCAGTACCACACCTTCTCCGAATTTGCTGTGTGACACCCGCTGCCCCAGACGATAAGCACTGTCATGGGCGGGCGTGGCAGTATGATTATAAACGGGCCGGCTGATCTGTGGCCGTGCACGTTCTTCCTGAATCAGTTCTTGCGGTATCTCACGCAGAAAGCGCGAAGGCATGGGGTAGCTTTCCGAACCGTGCAGACGGCGGCTTTCGGCATGGCACAAATACAGTTTTTGCATGGCGCGTGTCATACCTACGTAGCACAGGCGGCGTTCTTCCTGCAAACGGCCTGCTTCATCCACCGACATGCGGTGCGGGAACAGGCCTTCTTCCACCCCCACCAGAAATACCATTGGGAATTCCAGCCCTTTGGCGGAATGCAGCGTCATCAATTGCACGCAGTCTTCATAGGCGTCACCCTGGGCTTCGCCGGCTTCCAGCGCTGCGTGTGTCAGAAAACCGGCCAGCCCACTGTCTTCGTCATCTTCCTGCTGGTATTCAAAACTACGCGTGGCATTGACCAGTTCCTCCAGGTTTTCCACCCGGTCTTCGCCCTTGCCATCCTTGCGGCTACGATAGTAATCAGGCAGACCGACTTTAGATATAACCGCTTCCGTCAGATCGGTCAGGGTTATCTGTGTCATGCGACTGCGTAAATCCTGCAGCAGGCCGATAAAGCCCTGCAAGGCGTTGCCGGCCCGCGCAGTCAGTCCATTGGCCGCTATAATACGGCTGGCCGCTTCATGCATGGGAATGGCCTGCTCGCGCGCCAGCACACGAAGCTGGTCCAGTGTGCGCGCACCGATACCACGAGGCGGCAGATTGACCACACGTTCAAAAGAAGCATCATCGGTCGGTGTCAGCAACAAGCGCAAATAGGCGAGTGTGTCCTTGATTTCGGCGCGTTCAAAAAAGCGCAGACCACCGTATACACGGTAGGGCATCTGCGCCTGAATGAGTGCCTCTTCCAGCACCCGCGACTGCGCGTTGGAACGATACAGAATGGCGGCTTCATCGCGTCTATGGCCGTTATCAACAAACTGGCGTATGCGCTCCACTACAAAACGCGCTTCATCCACTTCATTGAAAGCCGCGTACAAACTGATGAGCTCACCTTCTCCATCATCGGTCCACAGGTTTTTGCCCATGCGTTCGGGGTTATTGGCAATCAGCGCATTGGCGGCATTCAGAATATTGCCACTGGAACGGTAGTTCTGTTCCAGCCGCACCAGCCCGCTGGCAGGGAAGTCTTTCTGAAAACGGCGGATATTTTCGATTTTGGCTCCGCGCCAGCCGTAAATAGACTGGTCATCATCACCCACCACAAAGGGTTGTATCTGATCACCGGCCAGCAGGCGCAACCAGGCGTATTGAATATCATTGGTATCCTGAAACTCGTCCACCAGCATGTAGCTGAAGCGGTCACGGTAATGGCGCAACAGGCCTTCATTATCCCGCAGCAGTTCGAAAGCGCGCAGCAGCAACTCGGCAAAATCAATCACACCATTACGTTCACAACGTTGCTGATATTCGCTGTAAATAGCGTGCATCTGACGTTGCCAGATATCCTGACCGGGATCAATGTGTTTCGGTCGCAGGCCTTCATCCTTACGTGAATTGATATAACCCTGCGCCTGACGGGGCGGCCAGCGGCTGTCGTCAATCTGCAGGTCACGCAGGCAACGTTTGACCAGGCGTAGCTGGTCGTCTGAATCCAGAATCTGAAACTGCTGCGGTAATTTGGCTTCCTGCCAGTGCGCCCGCAGCAAGCGGTTCGCCAGACCGTGAAAAGTACCCAACCACATGCCACCCACCGGCGCTGCCAGCAGCTCTTCGATGCGTGACTTCATTTCATTGGCCGCTTTGTTGGTGAAAGTAACCGCCAGTATCGACCAGGGCGAAATACCCACAGCCTGTACCAGCCAGGCGATACGATGCACCAATACGCGGGTCTTGCCGGAGCCCGCTCCCGCCAGCACCAGCATGCCGTCTTTTTCTGCCGATACGGCCCTGCGCTGGGCTTCATTCAGTGGTGCAAGTATCTGATCTGTCATGGCTGGCTGTTTACTCGCTGCTGGCATTGTTACAATATGACAGATTCTAACCGGTATGAAAGGCACTATGGAAACCAAAATGTTACGAATCGAATGTTTTTCAGATGTACTGTGCGTGTGGGCCTATGGCGGCGATGTCCGTTTTCAGCGCCTGCGCGAGCATTTTGCCGGTCAGATTGAATTCAAACCACGTTTTGTCACCCTGTTTGGCGCGGCTCATCAACGTATTGAAAGCGGCTGGAAAGAGCAGGGCGCTTATGCCGGCTTCAATGCCCATTTGCACGAAGTCTGCGCCGACTGGCCGCATATTCAGCTACATGCGGATGTCTGGCTAAAAGATGCTCCACAGTCCTCGCTGTTGCCACATTTATTTCTCAAGGAGGCGGAACTGTATCTGGCGCATGTGGAGAATGGCTCACAAATTTTCAATAACCTGATCTGGCAACTGCGGGAGGCTTTTTTCCGTGATAACCGCAATATTTCCCGGCTGGACGTTTTGCAAGCCATCACGGCCGAGAACGATCTTCCGTGGGAGTCTATCGAGCCTTATCTGCAAGACGGCCAGGCACACGCGCAGCTGTTTTTGGACAGGGAAGCGGCCGAGCAATACCATATCAACGGCAGCCCCACGCTGATTTTCAATGAAGGCCGGCAAACCATCTATGGCAATGTCGGCTATCGGGTGATTGAAGCCAATATTAATGAATTATTGCGCAACCCGCATCATGGTGAAGCGTCC
>JAHXHF010000353.1 GCA_025656895.1 gamma proteobacterium symbiont of Bathyaustriella thionipta | reverse complement strand
CACCGGAGTTTTCACTTGTTTTTAAACAAAAAAACACCGTTTTTCTTAATTATTTCAATGGGTTGGCGTTTATGGACGGTAACTAACTATATGCACAGGACCGGCGTTATCGAACGTAAACCGAATAAATGGACAGACCTGTTTTTTTCTCCCATTCATCGCTTGAATGGCAGTTAAAGCAGAGCCTTCAAGCGGATAGGATGATGGTTTGTAAGTATTGGAATTAACGTGGTTTTCTTTGCGTATAAACAAATAGTGAAATGCAGTCAGAAGAGGCTGCTTGCGTACCAGTGATGTTCTGCCCCTCAGCGGGCGCAACAAGTCGGTTAATGCTATTATGCTTCGCATGAGTTTTCTATGATTGGGTATTATTATGAGCAGCGAACAAGAACGCGACATTTTGGTGGTTATGCGCAAGGTATTGGCTAATATTATCAAGGATACGACGCCTCCGCCCGGAACCCGCCACCCTTTATCGGAGGGAACCATTCAGGATGTACGCCAGTGCCTGGGTTTGATTGCCCTGAGAGAACGTGAATTACTGGATGCGGCCGGTGGCACCGTTGCCAAACCTTATTTTTCTGATGAACAGCCATCGGCTCAGGTGGTTTCCATCGACAGTATCAGCCGTATAAAACGAGACAATGATGACTGAACGACATCTTTCCTTACACTCACTGTGGCTGCTGTTCTTTCTGGCCGTCAGTCTGCCGCTTGCTTCGGCCGTTTCAGCTGAAACCGATTCTCCCGATGCACCTAAGAAACACCACAAACTGGTTTATCAACTGAATAAAGCCGATCCGGCTACGGTGCGTTCCGTGTTGTTCAGCATTACCGAAATGAAAGAAAAGTATGCCGATGATATTGATATTGTGGTGGTGGCTTTTGGTCCGGGTATCCATCTTCTGGCGCAGCATCCAAGACGGGCCATTGATCCGCGTCGTCCGGAGCAGGCCGAGTATTTGTCCATGACCGGCGTACAGTTTCATGCCTGTGCCAATACCATGAAAGGCTTGCATTGGACGGCGAATGACTTGCTTGACTTCGCAGAAGTGGTGCCGGTGGGTGCCGAGGACTTAATGCTGCTGCAAGAACAGGGGTATAGCTACATCAGCTGGTAATCGGCTTCCTGCCGGGTCAATCGAACTTTAATTTAAATTCTATCGTTTGCAGACGGTCGGCTTCCTGCTGCAGTTCCATAGCGGTCAGAGGGTGGCTGTTTATCCAGTCTTGCGGAAATTTCAGGCGAATACTCTTTTTTGTGCATTTTATATCCATGGCCTCTAGTGGCAGTTCACTGTGTCCCCGGTGCAGCAATACCGCCAGGCGCAATAATACCGCCATCAACAGGGTCGCTTCACGGCAAGATTCAGGTACATTTTCCAGTTCGGCTAAAGGAATCTTGCGCCGGTGCGCACGAATCAAAAAGGCCAGAATTTTTTGTTCCTGACGGGAAAAACCGGAAAGATCGGCATGCGCAATTAAATAAGCGCCGTGTTTATGATATTGGCTGTGTGAAACGGCCAGCCCCAGTTCGTGCAGTTGCGCCGCCCAGATCAGTAAATCGGGATATTCCTGTTCATCCAGCCCCCAGCAATCCGCACCTTCATCAAGCAGCCAGGTCGCTGTATTTTGTACTTTTTGCGCCTGTGCCGCGTCAATACTGAAACGACTTTTGAGTTTTTCTACCGTACGCTCACGTGCATCCTGTTGTTTGCTGCGGCCAATCATGTCGTAGATCAGGCCTTCCCGCAAAGCCTCGTCTGAAACACGCATCTGCTGAATATCCAGTGACTTGAAAACCGCACTGAGTACCGCCACACCGCCTGCGATGACGGGCTTACGTTCATTGTTCAAGCCAGCCAGTTCGATCTTGTCCGTATGACCGGCATGGATCAGGGCTTTGCGTAATTTCTTCAGGGCATCGGGAGTAATACCGGCATCACACCAACCGGCTTCATGAGTAATTTTGCGAATGGAGCGTATCGTGCCGGAGCTGCCCACGCATAACTGCCAACCCAGTTTTTGATATTCAGAACGTACCGGACGAATCTCAAGCTGGCAGGAGAGCATGGCTTTTTTCATGCGTTCAGCCGTGATTTTTCCATCAGGAAAGTGTTTTTTGCTGGTGTTGACACAGCCCATATGCAGGCTTTCACGTAATAAAGTGTCAAATTGGCGTCCAATAATCATTTCGGTACTGCCGCCGCCAATATCAATAACCAGGCGCGATTCATCACTGATTTCCAGGCCATGTGCAACCCCCAGATAAACCAGTCGGGCTTCTTCACGGCCGGCAATAATTTCTATGGGATGACCCAGCGAATCTTCCGCCGCATTAAGAAAAAGGCCAGGTTTTTTAATCTGTCGCAGGGTATTGGTGCCAACAGCACGCACACTGCCGGGAGGCAGATCCCGCACTCTTTGACCAAAACGCAGCAAACAGGCCAGTGCGCGGGCCGTTACATCCGCTGTCAGGTTTCTTTCATCATCCAGGCCCGCTCCCAGACGCACCATTTCACGCATTTTATCAATGACCTGAATATGGCCATCTTCAATCCGCGCCACAATCATGTGGAAGCTGTTAGAGCCCAAATCAATGGCCGCCACCGTTTCCGGCAGTTTCCAGTTACGTAGAGAATATCCAATCATGGTTAGCTTGTATTATAGGCTGATGATTCAATCACTACAGGATAACCGGTATTGAAGGATATTCCAGTATTTTTTACCGAAGAGAATGCTTGAATGAAGCTATCTGTAAGGCATATTTCATGATAGTTTCCGTATCAGGTTGACTAAACCTGAATCCGTACCTTCAGGGAGGATACAGAGTGTATGAACTTGTTTTCACAGTGGAATTAAAAAATCTTAGCTTCACCCATCGGTTAAGCGGGCATTTTTTAAACCGCTGAGGAATCAAGAGCCTGCGCACTGTGCCGTCATGAAGGTACGGATTCAGGTAAAGTTAACCATATATTTAG
>JAHXHF010000147.1 GCA_025656895.1 gamma proteobacterium symbiont of Bathyaustriella thionipta | reverse complement strand
GTTACGATAACGTACCCGGTTAAAGGCCTGCCCCTTGCCCGGTTTGACCATTTCGTTTTCAACAATGACACAGGGATCATTGCCCAACATGATTTTTAGTCCACCGCGAAATTCACTTGTACTGTAACTGGCCATGCTTTCCTCTGCTCATTCTGTAGATCAAGGCCCCATCATACCCCGAAGCGCGGCCGAGGTTAATTGGAAACAGGCTTTGGCTTCCGCATTCCGCGATTGGCACGAGTTATTGGACTATCTGCAGCTACTGCCACAACAACTGGATTTCTCGATAAAGGCTGAACAGCAATTCAATTTACGGGTCACCCGGCATTATGCCGCCCAAATCAGAAAAGCCGACCCGCAAGACCCTTTATTGCGCCAGATAGCACCGCTGAGTGAGGAATTACAGCAAGTACCCGGCTTCAGTCATAATCCGGTGGGTGATCTTGAATCGGTCGAATCCAGCGGTTTGCTGCATAAATATCACGGACGGGTATTGCTCATGATCAGCTCTGCCTGCGCCATACATTGCCGCTACTGTTTTCGCCGTCATTTTCCCTATCATGAGCATCGCTACAATGAAGAACGGATACAACAAAGCCTGAATACGATCAAGGCTGACAACTCCATCACAGAAGTTATTCTCAGTGGAGGCGACCCGCTATTGCTCTCCGATAGCAGCCTGCAGGAGCTGCTGCAAAAACTGGCACAAATTACACAGCTAAAACGCATCCGCATTCACAGCCGCATTCCTGTGGTATTGCCGGAACGTATGAGTGACACACTGGCCGACATGCTGGCCTCAACACGTTTACAAGCCGTGCTGGTCATTCACTGCAATCACCCCCATGAGCTCTCGACTGTTAACCGGCAACGGCTGCTGCATTACCGGCAGCGGAATATCACACTGCTGAATCAAAGCGTGCTGCTAAAAGGGGTTAATGACCGGGTGGATACGCTGGCGCAGCTTAGTGAACAACTTTTTGACTGTCATGTTATGCCTTATTATCTGCACGCCCTGGACAAAGTCAGCGGAGCGGCACATTTTGACAGTCAGCCTGCCGATATAGCCCGATTATACGCGGGCTTACAAACCCGCTTACCCGGTTATCTGGTGCCGAAGCTGGTTAAAGAGATTGCTGGTGAAGCCTCGAAATCACTCTATATCACCTGACAGGATGGTGATACTATGAAGTTCTGTTGAAATTTGCCTATAATCAGGGACATCACAGTGTCGGAACCGGTTCAAAAGGAGCCGGATTCGGCCTTAGCCATTAAGGAATCGCAGCCAACATGGGCAGCAGCGCACTCGGACTTGAATTGCCAAAATTACACGCCGCAGATGAATCCAATCATCTCAGCGATATCAGCAAGAATAAAAAATGGGTGAAAGACCTGCCACTGGGTAGTATCGGAGATACTTCAAAACTCATCTATCACGCCATTCACAGCATCAACCAACTACAGCTTGATCCTTCCGTAAGATTCCGCATCACTGAACAAATGCGTCCGCCTCTGAAACTGATACTGAGAAATATTGAAAAGAAATATATTGATAATGCGCTGCCACTGTCTGAAAAAAGAACCCGCTTTGCGCGCCTTAACATGCAGTTACTGGAATCCTATGCCACCTCTTACAAAATCTGCATTGAATCCGCCCTGAGTGCCAACAAAGGACGCCTGGACAAAAAACTGCTGGTCGTAGCCATTCACCGTGCCATTACTATGTCTGCAGAAGCCATGGTGCATAACAACATGATTTACACTGCCATTCCGGGTAAAGCATGGAAAGAATCACATCGTTTATTCGCCTTTGCCCAGCAAAACAAGCTGGATGCGCTGAAAATCAAGGATGTGGACAACTCAAGAACTTCCATTACCGACCGCTATAAACGTATGCTGTTGCTGGCCATGGCGTCACCCTATCGTATGCGTCAGCGTGATATTCGCAAAGTGTATGACAAACTGCCGGCCTGGACCCATTTGATTGAATTTGAACAGGGTACGAAAGCCGGTCGCTCACTGGAAAGGGGCTTTATTCTTTCACTGTGGTCGGATGAACCGCCTACGCATGGTTCGCTTACCGACATGGTGCGCGACAAACATACTCTGGCAATTACGACCGAATCTCTGATCAGCCGGCTCAAGGATAAGCAGAATCACAGTAACGCGGATCATGACAGTGCTCTGATCGGTATGGATGAAATCCCGCATTACCTGCTCAAACAACTCATCAAAGCATGGAGCAAACCTGAAAAACGCAGTTTTTCCCGTACCCGCTTAAAATTTGAGCTCAGCGTAGTTGTGGGGCTGCCTGCTATTTTTCACTTTGCCAACCTGCTCAGCGAGCAATCATCAGCGTCCCCCTATAAAGAAGAAGCCGCTGAAACCGAATGGCCAGCCGAAGAAGCGTCACAGCAATCCTATGCTTCCGCTTTGGCGCAAGGCGCATTGAGCGATGATTTTTCCCTGATGCCGCAAGCTGTCGAACAACCCCAGGATGAAGCACTGATTACTCAGGTCAGCAATGCTGCACGACCTGGAAGTGGAGTCTGAAATTGCGGCCTGGGCCGATAGCAGCATTCACAGCGAGAAAGCCCGTACCCTGTGCCAGACGGTCAACGAAAGTGCCGGTGGCTACTGCATGAGCTGGCATGATGACGGCCCCAAGGTCAAAGTTGGCGAACTGGTCGGCGTTCAATCCACTCATGAAGAAAGCCAGTTTGGTATTGGCGTTATACGCTGGCTGCGGCAGGACAATATCAGTGGACTGCAAGTGGGTGTAGAATTAATGTCTCCCGCTTCCCAGGCCTGTAAAGCCAGGCTTAAAGGTCAAAAATCAGCGACTGAACAACGTTGCCTGCTGTTACCCGAGGCAAAAGCCATCAAGACCCGGCAAAGTCTGATTGCACCACCCTTGCCGTTTCATGCGGGTGAACAACTCAATATCACGGTTGATGGTGAAGCGCAGGAAATACGCCTGGGTAACATCATAGAAGCCAATTCAGCCTTCTGCCGATT
>JAHXHF010000061.1 GCA_025656895.1 gamma proteobacterium symbiont of Bathyaustriella thionipta | reverse complement strand
CACGGGGCAGCGCCGTCCTGCTGCAAGTGAAACGATGTGTGCAACTTAAATTAACGGATATTTTGTCTTGACTCAGGGGTCCACTTTATTGTTTAGCGGCAGGCCGGCAGGTTTAACCTTCTTCTTCCATATTATCAGCGTTTGTCCAGGATGCAGTGGCTCGCTCAGAGCCAGTCCATTCCAGCCAGCCAGTTGTTTGTGACTGGTGCCATAGTGGCGCGAGATGGTCCATAAATTCTCACCCGAACGTACCGAGTGCTGAATTTTTGTACCCGAGCCCGACTGTTTTCTCTTAGCCTGTCGCTGCGATTGACTGAGTACGTAATCGCCGCTGGCCGCAGTGGCTCCCGGAATTAACAGATAATGACCGGCGCGGATATGTGAGCCACGCAATTTATTGCTGCTTTTAATCGCACTGACACTGGTTCTGTGTTTTCTGGCAATGCCACCCAGGGTATCACCGGCGGCAATACGGTAACGTGTCCATTGCATGCGTTTGTCGGCTGGAAGATTGGCTATTTTTTGCTGAAAATCGTCCGCCTTACCGACCGGCAGCAATAATTCAAAAGGACCATCGGGATCACTGGCCCAACGGTTATAGGCTGGATTCAGGCGATATAATTCCTGCATACCGATACCCGCCAGTTTAGCCGCAATCGCCAGATCAATCTGTCCCTTGCTGTCAGCCACTTCAAATCCGGGCTGATCAGGAATGTCTCTTAAATGAATGGCATATTTTTCCGGCTCGGCAATCAGTTGAGCCACCGCCAGCAGGCGGGGTACATAATTGCGGGTTTCACGCGGCAGCTTCAGTGACCAGAAATCACCAGACTTGCCGGCAGTACGAGCTTTTTTAAGCGCCTGGGATACACGTCCACCCCCTGCATTGTAAGCGGCCAGCGCCAACTCCCAATCTCCATTGAAGCGATTGTTCAAACGTCTTAAATAGCTTAAGGCCGCGTGAGTGGAACGACGAACATCACGCCGCCCGTCATACCACCAGTTCTGTTTCAGGCCAAAATACATACCGGTAGAAGGCATAAACTGCCACAGGCCGGAAGCCCTGCTGGGTGAGTAGGCAAAAGGATTGTAGCTGCTTTCAACCACCGGCAGCAGCGCCAGTTCCGCTGGCAGCTTGCGCTCTTCGATCTGGCTGACGATGTAGTAAAGATAGGGTTCGGCCCGTTCCTGTACGCGTTGCAGATATTCAGGATGCTTGAGTATCCAGCGGCGCTCAGCGGCAATACGTTCATTATCCTGCCGATCCAACTGCATATTTTTGCGTACACGCGACCATAAGTCATGGCTGTCCGGCTGTGCCTTATTGCCGACCTGCGGTAGCTCATCGCCGGGATTGCTATTATTTTCAGGAGTTTCTGTAGCAGACAGCGGCGGCCCGACCTTGTCAGCCGAATCCACAGCAGAAGTTTTTGGCATGAGGCTGTTACAGCCGCTCAGTAACAACAGAGCGGCCAGCAGAAAGCAGAGGTTGGAATTTATCAGGCGCATCCGCCCACCGTATAGCAGAATGCGGGAAATGTCTAAAAAGTGCTTAACTGCTGATTAACTTTCAACCAGTTGTTTCAAGCGATCATGTTCCAGTATTTTGATCTGCTTGCGATTGACTTCAATAATGCCATCCTGCTGCAGACGCGTAAAAATACGCGAGGTGGTTTCAACCGCCAGCCCCAGAAAATTACCAATATCATGCCGTGACATGCTCAGATAAAATTCAGCCGAAGACAGGCCGCGCCTGGCAAAACGGGCGGATAAATCCAGCAGAAACCAGGCCACGCGCTGCTCGGCAGTTTTTTGCCCCAGCTGCACCAGTTGCTCACCTTCCACACACAGCTGTTTGCCAAACAGTTTGAACAGCTGGTGTTGCAGGGCCGGAATACGGCTGGCCAGCTTCTCCAGGGAATCAAAGGGTACTTCGCAAAAAGAGGAGGTTTCAAGCACTTTGGCTGAACAGCGTTGACGATTGCCCTCAACTCCCGCCAGCCCGATCAGATCACCCGGCAGATAGAAGCCCAGCATCTGCTCACGCCCGTCAGCATCGGTTATATAGGATTTAACACTGCCGCTTTTCACAATATAAATTGATTTGAAAACATCACCCTGAGCATAGATAAAATCCCCCTTATGCAGCGGTTTTTCGCGCTGTACAAGTTCATCCACGCGGTTAACATCTTCAACCGAAAGCGTAACCGGCAGACACAATTGAGACAGGCTGCAATTCTGGCAACTGATTTGCAATGCGTCCATGCTTAAACGGTTTGATTCAGTCATGCTGATTTTTCCATGGGTGTATCACTCCAATTGTGCAGGTTTTTTTGATCTGTATCAACATTTGAGCGGTTTTTCTAAAAATCATCCCTTTCCCGCGCAGTGCTTCTGCCTTTGTCGTTAGGCCTCAAATCTGGTATCGTGACGCGCATCCGTTCTGACCCGTGCCCACATAATGACAAAGTATGTATTTATTACCGGTGGTGTGGTTTCCTCGCTGGGGAAAGGCATTGCTGCTGCTTCTCTCGGCGCCTTGCTGGAGGCGCGTGGCCTGAAGGTCACCATGATGAAGCTGGACCCCTATATCAATGTAGACCCCGGCACCATGAGCCCCTTTCAGCATGGTGAAGTATTTGTGACCGAAGACGGCGCGGAAACCGATCTTGATCTGGGCCACTACGAGCGCTTCATTGGCGAGACCATGGGCAAGCTCAATAACTTCACTACCGGGCAGATTTACGACAGCGTTATCCGTAAGGAACGGCGTGGAGAGTACCTGGGCGGCACGGTACAGGTTATTCCGCACATCACAGATGAAATCAAGCTTAGTGTGCTGCGTGCCGGGGAAGACTCGGATGTCGCGCTGATTGAAATCGGCGGCACCGTGGGTGATATTGAATCCCTGCCCTTTCTGGAAGCCATTCGCCAGATGGGCGTTGAACTGGGGCGCGAAAATGCCTTGTTTATGCACCTGACACTGGTGCCCTATATTTCACCGGCAGTTGAAATATAGGG
>JAHXHF010000007.1 GCA_025656895.1 gamma proteobacterium symbiont of Bathyaustriella thionipta | reverse complement strand
CAATATCGTCCGGGCAGGCATCGGCCGCCACTGCTGCTTTCACGGTAACCGCCCGATCAGCGGCTGAAATGCCGGTGGTTACGCCTTCGGCCGCTTCTATGGATACGGTAAAGTTGGTTGCATGCAGAGCATCGTTCTGATCCACCATCAGCGGCAGACGCAGCTGCCTGCAGCGGTTTTCAGTCAGCGTCATGCAAATCAGCCCACGACCATGGGTGGCCATAAAGTTGATCGCCTGAGGCGTAACGCAATCAGCCGCCATGAGAAAATCGCCTTCATTCTCGCGATCTTCATCATCCATAATGATGACCATTTTTCCCTGGCGCAGGTCTTCAATAATTTCTTCAGTTGAATTCAAGGACATGAATAGTGTCTTTCTTATAAGTACAAAACGCACATTCTAACAGACAAGCGCCCACAATGGCGGCGCAATCAGCCGGCAAAACCGTGACTGCGCAGAAAGTCCATATCCACGCCCAGGCCGGATGCGGCAGGGTCAGCCGCGCGCTCGCCCAGCATCAGGCGTTCCAGATAACGCGCCAGCAGGTCCACTTCCAGATTGACCGGACTGCCCACCCGGTAGTTTTGCATGATGGTATTTTGCAGGGTATGCGGCACAATGTTCAGTTCAAATTCCGCGCCTTCGATCCGGTTCACCGTAAGGCTGACGCCATCGATACAAACCGAACCCTTGGCCGCAATATAACGCGCCAGTGAATCGGGAGCACGCAGGCGAAAGCGTTGCGAGCGCCCGTCCGTACTGCGTTGTACAATTTCACCCAGTCCATCCACATGGCCGCTGACCAGATGCCCGCCCAGCGGCGTGGACAGGGTCAGCGCTTTTTCCAGATTGACCTGGCTGCCTGTTTTCAGGGAACCCAGCGTGGTCAGCGACAGGGTTTCACACGATACATCGGCCGCAAATCCCTGTTCTGACAATTCCACTGCGGTCAGGCACACGCCGTTGACCGCGATACTGTCTCCCAAAGAGGATTCCCGCAAGGATAACCCGGGTGCCTGCAGCAGCAGGCGCATATCGCCACCCTGTGGCTGCAGGGAGCTTACCTGTCCGATGGCTTGAATGATTCCGGTAAACATAAATTCTTACTCAGGTTCAGTTTATTTGTGGCGTGAGGGTCAGTCGCAGGTCATCGCCTACCTGACGAACATCCTGAAATTGTAATGCAATACGATCACGCATGTTTTTAATGGCAGGCATGCTCAGCAAACCGCGCGCGGCATCGCCCATCAGATGAGGCGCCATATAGACAATCAACTCATCCACCAGCCCCTGTTGCAGCATACTGCCTGCCAGAGTAGCTCCGCATTCCAGCATGACTTCATTGATGTCTTTTGAGGCCAGCAACTGCAAAGCGGCCTGCAGGTCGATACGCCGGTCTTTTTGCGCCACAGTGATCACTTCAGCGCCACTCATGGCGGGTGAATCCTGTAGGCAAGTCAATACAAGAGTTTCTCCGCTCAGCGACAACAGGCGGGCAGCAGGCGGCATACGCAAGCGACTGTCCAGCACAACCGCTTTCGGAGCAGGAATATCTTCCTCACTCAGCACGCCGGGCAGGGCGGCTTTCGGCAAACGCACATTCAGGCCGGGATCATCCGCCAGCACGGTTCCGATGCCGGTCATGATGGCGTCACTGCGGGCTCTGAGCTTATGTACATCCTGACGGGCGGCCTCACCGGTTATCCATTTACTTTCACCATTCGCCATGGCGGTACGGCCGTCCAGACTCATGGCCATTTTGCAGCGCACCCAGGGCAGGCCGCTACGCATGCGTTTCACAAAACCGGGATTCAGGGCTTCGGCCTGCGTTTGCAACAGTCCGCTTTCCACCTGAATACCGGCCGCCTGCAGTTTTTGCAAACCGGCGCCACTGACCAGCGGGTTGGGATCCGTCATGGCGGCCACTACCCTTGCCACCCCGGCTTCAATCAAAGCATCCGCACAGGGTGGTGTGCGGCCATAATGGCTGCAGGGTTCCAGCGTGACATAAACGCTGGAGCCTTTGGCCTTGTCGCCGGCCTGTTGCAGCGCGATGCGTTCAGCATGTGCCTGACCGGCCTGATAGTGCCAGCCTTGACCGACAATCTCACCATTTTTCACAATCACACAGCCTACTCTCGGGTTGGGATGCGTGGTATACAGCCCCAGTCGCGCCAGCCGCAAGGCGCGCGCCATCAAGGCGACATCATGCGGCATTAGCTGCTTCCATCCATTTCGTCACTGAGTAATTGCAGTTGTTTGCGCCGCTCTTGCGGCCCGGGCTGATTCAGCAGGCGCTCAATCTCTTCCTGAAAGGCACTGACATCCTGAAAACTGCGATACACCGAAGCAAAGCGCACATAGGCCACCTCGTCCAGGCCTTCCAGTTCCTGCATGACCCAATGGCCAATCTTGCGCGTGGCTATTTCCCGAACACCGGCTGCCAGAATCTTGCGTTTGATACGATGAACCGCCAGTTCAATATCATGAGAACTGACCGGACGTTTTTCCAGCGCCTTGTTCATGCCGGAGAGCAATTTGGCATCATCAAAAGGCACGCGCACACCGTCCGACTTGATGACACGCGGCAGGTTTAACTGCGCGCTTTCGTAGGTAGTAAAGCGCTCTTTGCAGGACAGACATTCACGCCGGCGGCGCACCTGATCACCTTCCGCCGCCAGGCGTGAGTCGGTAACTTTGGTGGCGTGGGCATTACAAAATGGACAGCGCACGGCTCAGTCGGTGTAAACCGGATGGCGTTTGCAGATTTCCAGTGCAGCTGCTTTGGTTGTTTCAATCACCGCCGCATCACCGCGTGAGTCAATCACATTGCACATCCATTGCGCCAGCTCGGCGGCTTCCTGTTCCGAGAAACCACGGGTGGTAATGGCCGGTGTTCCGACACGAATGCCGCTGGTTATAAAAGGTGATTGCGGGTCATTGGGGACCGCGTTCATGTTGACAGTAATATTGGATTGCCCCAGCCAGGCATCCACATCCTTGCCGGTCAGTCCCTGTTCAATAAAACTGACCAGAAACAGATGGTCATTCGTGCCACCGGAAA
>JAHXHF010000086.1 GCA_025656895.1 gamma proteobacterium symbiont of Bathyaustriella thionipta | reverse complement strand
TAGCCATTTTCTTTCTCCCATCAAGTTGATAGGAGTATTATCCTACAGGTGGTGGCTCAGTAGCTGAGCCTTAGGGGTAATCAGGTAAATTATTGCTTTTGCAGGCTAAATAAATCTCATAGGATATCTCTGACACATAGTTGAAAGTACTGCTCTCAACCTATTGACGACACGCAACGGATGGAACAAACTCTCAGACCATAGGCATAAATGGCGCAATAAGGTTTTCGGCTATCTGAAGCAGTCAGATCCAGGCTAAATCAATTACGATGTCTCTATTCAGTGATTTTAGAAATCATGGCAATCATTTTTTTAAGGAATATTCATGAGTCAGGCCAATAGCATTATTGATCAGCGCCTTTCCAGCCTGGAAAAACATCTGGAACAGGAAAATCCCATACTGCTCAGCACGGTACAAAGTTTTCGCCGGCTGGATCGGGTTGCCTATCGTCTTGGCCTGCTGCAGCGGGATCAGTCATTTGCCACCCAGATACCCTGGTGGCCCTTGATCTCTATCCTGGGAACCTTCTCATCCGGCAAGTCAACCTTCATCAATCACTATCTGGACTATAAACTGCAGCGTACCGGCAATCAGGCTGTGGATGACAAGTTCACCGTTGTTTGCTTCAGCCGCGAGCAGGAAGCGCACTCACTACCCGGCATTGCACTGGATTCCGACCCGCGTTTCCCCTTTTATCAAATGAGCGATGACATTGAGCAGGTCGCCAGCGGTGAAGGTGAACGAATTGATGCCTACCTGCAACTGAAAACCTGCCCCAGTGAACATTTGCGCGGAAAAATCCTTATTGACTCTCCGGGTTTTGACGCCGATGCGCAACGCACCTCCACCTTGCGCATTACCGATCATATTATCAGCCTGTCTGATCTGGTTCTGGTGTTTTTTGACGCACGGCATCCGGAACCCGGCGCCATGCATGATACTCTGAAGCATCTGGTTACCGACACCATCAAGCGTCCGGATTCCGGAAAATTTCTTTATATCCTGAATCAAATCGATACCACCGCGCGGGAAGATAATCCTGAAGATGTGGTCGCCGCCTGGCAACGGGCACTGGGCGAATGTGGCCTGACCGCAGGTCGCTTCTACACAACCTATAACCCGGACGCGGCCATACCTATTGAAAACGAGGCCTTGCGTGAACGCTTTGAAGGTAAACGCAATAAAGACCTGGGTGAAATCCACGCGCGCATGCATCAGGTTGAAATTGAACGCGCCTATCGCATTGTTGGCGCGCTGGATAAAACGGTGCGGGAACTGGAAGAATCCATTGTTCCCGCCATCAGTGACAGTATTGCCCGCTGGCGCAAAGGCGTTGTGTGGACCAATAGCATCATTTTCAGCTTACTATTTATAGGTGCTATCGTACTGAGCATCAAGCTGGATTACTGGCAGGGCCTGTCCTTCAAGCCTCCCTGGCTGGATGACTGGCTGAGCAGCCCCATCAGTATTTATCTGACACTGGCCGCCCTCGCCATCGGTATTTTCAGCATCAGCTATCTGGTACGCATGCTGGTCAGAAAACCCATCTATAAAAAACTGGCACGGGAAGATATTCATAAAAAAGGCCGCATCAGTCTGGCCAATGCCTTTTTTAAAAATACCCGCCCCTGGCGCAGTATTTTTTCCAGCAAACCCGCCGGCTGGGGAAGGCGCAGCAAAAAACAGCTCAAAGTCATTTTGCAAGAGTCCGATAATTATGTGCAATCACTGAATGACAGCTTTACCAATCCTTCCGGTGAACGCGCACAAGCGCCACAAGAGGCTGCTGAACCTTCTGCAACGGCTTCTGCAGAAAACATGCAAAAGGATGAAACACTTAACTGATTTTTAGCGGCACCTGAAAACCATCCCGGATATCTTCAATGATGAATACATCAGAGATGTATGTAAATTCATGAGATATCCGGGTTAGAGCAAGAATTTAATACTATGAACACCCCACTTGAACAAAAAATGGCACAGCTGAAACAGCATCCTGTTGTTGTGCCGCCCCACCCCGCCTGGCCGGAGCTCAACAATCCACAAAAAGCCAAACTGAAAGAAGAAATCCGGCAACTGCTGCAGGATAAAAACGCCGTATTGGTAGCACACTATTATACCGATGGTGATCTACAGGCACTGGCTGAAGAAAGTGGCGGCTGCGTTTCCGATTCACTGGAAATGGCACGCTTCGGCAGTCAATCTGATGCCGAATTGTTAGTGGTTTGCGGGGTTCGTTTTATGGGCGAAACCGCTAAAATACTGAATCCTGAAAAGCGTGTCATCATGCCCGACCTGAAGGCCACCTGCTCACTGGATGAAGGCTGTCCGGCTGACCTGTTCCGTGAGTTTTGCGATGCTCATCCCGAACATACGGTTGTGGTCTATGCCAATACCAGTGCCGCCGTGAAAGCCCGCGCTGACTGGATGGTTACTTCCAGCATTGCTCTGCCGGTTGTACAACACCTGGCGGATCAGGGTAAAAAAGTTCTGTGGGCGCCGGATAAACATCTGGGACATTATGTACAAAAACTGACCGGCGTGGAAATGCTGCTGTGGCCCGGCTCATGCGTAGTACATGAAGAGTTCAAATCGGTCGCACTCAGCCGCTTGCGCAAACTGCATAAGGATGCTACCATTCTGGTACATCCCGAGTCACCGGATGAAATCATCCGGCAGGCCGATGTCGTAGGCTCCACCACCGCCCTGATCAAAGCGGTAAAAGACCTGCCCAACCAGAAATTCATTATTGCCACCGATGAAGGTATTTTCTGGAAAATGCATCAACTGGCACCCGATAAAAAACTGATTGCCGCCCCTACCGCCGGGGAGGGCGCCAGCTGTGAAAGTTGCGCGCACTGCCCCTGGATGGGCATGAACTCATTGCAAAACCTGAAGCAGGTTTTAGAAACAAACAAGCATGAAATTTTGATTGACGAGAACATTCGCCAACAGGCGGTAGTGCCCATTCGTCGTATGCTGGATTTTGCCGCTACTCGCTAAGGCACTATACAGGCTGGTTGAAAGTAAGCGCCAATAAATCAGCACCTATTATTTCACCTGTACATCGGTAACACTTTCTCCTGAGTATTTCACAGGAGATGATCATGGATAATA
>JAHXHF010000328.1 GCA_025656895.1 gamma proteobacterium symbiont of Bathyaustriella thionipta | reverse complement strand
TGGCCAAAAATGCAGGCAATTGACTGAATTCGACGGCGGGCGGGGTCATAGCCCCTCGAAAATAGCGAGTTTTCTGCCGGACACTACATAAACACAAAATCCCGGACCGTTATTGAAACAGGCCTCTATAGAACAACGGGTTCTACGCCACCCAGGGCATAAGTCAGCCTTTCCAGCAGCAGCCATTCATCGCCCCCGCGTTGCCCTTTGATGACCTGATCAATCTCTGCACAGGCTTGCAGGTAACGCAGCCATTGCGCGGGCTTCGCCCGGCCCAGTGCCTGACGGTATAAGGGCTGGCGTTTTTCCCAGACCGCATTTTGCCGGAAGATTTCCTGTTGTGACTGTTTGAAACGGCTTGCCTGAGCCAGATTCGCCAGAATACGCAAATCACGAGCCAGTGCCCATAAAATGACGGCCGAAGCGATACCTTCGCTGCGCAGGGATTGCAACATACGCAAGGCGCGCTGCAAACGTCCACTGATGGCATTTTCCGACAGGGCATACACATCAAAATGCGCAGAATCGGCGGCTACCGATTCAATGGCTTCGGCATTCACTGCCGTGTCCTGACTGAGGATTTTCAGTTTTTCTACGGCCTGAGCCGCTGCCATCAAATTGCCTTCACTCAGCCAGGCGAGCCGTTCAATGGCCTGTTTGTCGGCTTGCAGGCCGTTTTCCCGCATACGTTTCTGTATCCAGCCTTGCAGACGGCTACTGTCTACCGGCCAGACCTGCACCAGCAGGCCACAGTGTTCAGCCGCCAGCACCCATTTATTGCGTTGTGTGCGCCGATCCAGATTCGGACAACTGATCAGCAGCAAGGTATCCTGGGGCAGATTTTCAAGATAGCCCTGCAATGCCTGACCACCTTTACGACCAATAGCCGTGCTGCTCAGGCGCAGATCAATCAGCTTACGCTCGGCAAATAAAGACAGGGATTCACCGGCCACATTGAGCTGATCCCATTGGAAACTTTTGTCGGCATCGAAAACTTCCCGTGAAGTGTAGCCTTGCAGGCGGGCTTCATGGCGTACCGCATCGGCGGCTTCCATAAGCTGCAAAGGCTCATCACCACTGATGAGATAGACCGGCAGGAGTCGTTTCTGCAGCTGTGCCTTGATCTGATCGGGAGCCAGTCGCATGCCGCTACGCCTATAATCCGCCCCGAATCTGCGCGTAACTGCGTACCGCAATCTGCCGCGCCAGTTCACGTTCCATGTCGTGGCGCAGACCTTTTTCTTCAATGGATCGGCCCAGCACTTCTGTTTCAGGGTTCAGATAGTTGCGTATCAGGCTAACCGTTTGCGGCTTAACCAGCTTTTCACCTTGTGGCGAAGTGACATCAAAAGTAGCCTGATAACTGAGTTCATATTCCAGCTGTCGCCCCTGCCCGCTGACCGATAACACACGTCGGTTGAAACGAACCTGCAACAGATCCAATATAGCCGTAGCCTGTTTCGGGCTGTCGACGATTTCGCCCCCTGCATTACTGAATAAAACTTTCAATTCATTGCGTAATTCACCGGGCGTTTGCCCCTTTATATAAGTTGCCCGCATCTCTGCAGGCAGTTCGATTTCTCCCCGGCGTTGAAAACCACAGGCTGACACAAGGCTGGCGAGCAGCAGAGGTAACAAAAGAAACAAGATGGGTCTGGGTGTTAATAACATGGCAAAAAATCCTTGCGCTGAGCAGAATGGCATCATCATAATTGAAAGCGAGGCAAGCGGGTAGTGCTGCTACTGAGTGGCTCCGGCAGTAACAAAATCATGCAATGCCTGACTATAAGCCGGCTGGCTGAGCAGAAAACCTTCATTATGCCCACCATCCAGAGTGATGAAAGATTTTGGCTCATTTGCCTGGCGGAAGTTTTTTTGCGCCTGTTCAAAGGGAATCATCTCATCATCAGGACTGTGCAACATGAGTATACGGCTGCGTATTCCGGCCAGCTTTTCTGAAGTGGCAAATTCATAACGTGAAAACAACAAGCGCGATATGCCGGGCAGAATGCGATCAGCCATATCACGTGCCGAGCTGAGGGTGGATTCCAGTATCAAATGCCTGGGTTGCACTTCATAGGCCAATTGCGCGGCCACCACCCCGCCCAGGGAGCGTCCGAATACGATAATATCATCATGCGCATAATGCTTTTTCTGCATGAGAAATTGCCAGGCAGCGCGGGCATCCTGATACAGTCCCGGCTCATCCGGACTGCCTTCACTGCTGCCGTAACCCCGATAATCAACAATAAAAACCGACCAGCCGAGATTATGAAAAATATCTATAGATTCACCACGATGCGTAATATTGCCGGCATTGCCATGAAAAAAAAGCACCACTTTTTTGCTGTTGGCTGCCGGCACGTACCAGGCATGCAAGGTAACCCCGTCCGCCGTGCTTAAGTGCACATCTTCATAGGCCAGCCCCAGTTCAGCCGGAGTTTGCTGCACGTCTGCAGTAGGAAAAAAAACCATCGCCGGCTGACGCGCATACATAAGAACGTTCAGCAACAGCCACAGACCGATCATAGACAGCACTGTTATCACGATTCCACCTTTCATACAGCAACATCCAAACCCGCTTTGAAGCGCTAAAAATGCTATGCTAAAAGCATTAAGCCGGCCTGGAAAAACCCGACATGAACACAAAAACACAAAATAATGCGACTACGCAAAATATTGATCCCCACAATAGCGCTACTCGCCCGGATTTGAAAGACCCTGAGCTGTACCTGAATCGTGAGCTTACCTGGCTGAGTTTTAATGAACGTGTTCTGCATGAAGCACAGGATGAGCGCAATCCATTGCTGGAGCGGCTGAAATTTCTGGCCATTACCGGCTCCAATCTGGATGAGTTTTTCATGAAGCGCATCGGTGGCCTGAAGCAACAGGTGGGCGCCGGCATGGGTAAACTGACGGTGGATGGCCGCACCGCCAGACAGCAAATCAGCGAATGTTATGAACAGGTACGCAAACAGGAAAGGCAACAACGCGCCACCCTGCATACACTGCTGGATGAACTGCGCGAACAGGATGTAAAAATATTCCTGATTACCCCCATGGCTCAGCCATGCTCAACAACCGCTGAGGCATTGGAGGTGTACGTAGTGCAACATAAGCAAGCCTT
>JAHXHF010000202.1 GCA_025656895.1 gamma proteobacterium symbiont of Bathyaustriella thionipta | reverse complement strand
TTTTAGCCATTTTCTTTCTCCCATCAAGTTGATAGGAGTATTATCCTACAGGTGGTGGCTCAGTAGCTGAGCCTTAGGGGTAATCAGGAATATTTATGCTGGCTTTCGCGTTGAACTTTGCCGACAAACTGCTCAATCAGAAACCAGGCTATTAAGGTACAGACCAGCATGACCGGCAAAGCCACTGCCAGCAGTAACTTGAGTCTAAGCGGAAAGTTCATTTAAAAAAACATCAAAGGCCATAACAATGCTGAACCGCCCGGCCTGATCATTTTCAGATTACACAAAAAACTATTTGATAAGCAGCTTGTTCTGATCTTCCAGATGATTGCGGCTGAGTGTGCCACTGGCCCGCTGCAATCTGAGTTTGCTGAGAATATAATCATAACGCGCCCGTGCATAATCCGATTTACTGCGAAACAGATCCTGCTGCTGGTTCAATACATCAATAATGGTTCGGGTGCCCACTTCATAACCCGCTTCGGTGGCTTCCAGAGAACTTTCTCCCGATGCCACCGTGGCTTTCAATGCCCGCACCGACAACATATCCGCTTCCAGCGCACGATAAGCATCACGCACTTCACGATCTACCGCGCGTCTTTGTTGATCCAGCTGTTCCAGACTGGCCTGATAGCCAAAACTGGCAGAACGGGTGGAAGCACTGACCCCGCCACCGGCATAAATAGGCATTTCGGCCTGCAGCCCGATTGAGCCACGATCAAAGCGCTGGTCAAAAACCTGATCTCTGTCGCTGTAGGCGTAAGAGGCGACCAGATCAACCGATGGATAATGACCGGAACGCGCGACTTCCACATCCTGTTTGGAGGCTTCCGAGCTTTTCAGAGCCGTCTGTACATCCGGGCTGTTTTCCTGAGCCAGTTGCGCCCAGTATTCAATATCAGCCGGCATAGGGCCTTCCAGCTTCAAGGTGGGCTGCAGGTGGGCCAGCAGCCGGATTTGTTGCCCGACAATTTCTTCCAGTGCCTGATTGGCATTATCCAGATCATTCTGGGATCGCACCAGATCAGCCCGAGCCCGATCAAAGGCAGCCTGCGCTTCATAAACCGAGGTAATAGCGGTTACTCCGACTTCAAAGCGTTGCTTGGCCTGATCCAGCTGGCGCTTGATTGCTTCCAGTTCGGCCTTGCGAAAAGTTAAAACATCCTGTGCCGACAAGACATTGAAATAGGCATTGGCCACGCGTGTCATCAGATCCAGTTCGGTAGCTCGATAACGGGCCTGCGCGGCTTCAGAAGTGCTTTCTGCACTGTCCAGGCCGTACCAGCTGCTGCGATCATACAAAGGCTGTGAAGCATTCAGTGCAATCTGTTTTTCACTGTAGTGTTCAACACCTTCCACCAGCCCGCGCTTGGTATCCTGGCGGACACTGTCCGCAGAAGCACCCACCGCAACATTGGGTAATAATTGTGACCTGGCAACATCAATATTCTCGCTGGCCACATTACGCAGCGCCCTTTGTCCACGCAATACCGGATCACTTTGCAGGGCCAGGTCGTACACTTCCATTAAATCTTCCGCCAGCAGGGGCTGGCATAAGGTCAGTAAAAAGCCTGCCAGCAGAGCGTAACAAGAGGTAACCCGATTCAATTTCATTTTAGTATCCGTGTCGATAATTTATGCTTGAAAAGCCAGCCGCTGGCCACAGACCTGATCCGGAAAATGGCCTTTATGATAAGCGATCTGCCCGTTCACCAGGGTTGTGATCACACGTGAGCGAAAAGTTTCACCCTCAAACGGGCTCCAGCCGACTTTAGCCAGTACCTGTTCCCGTTTTACTTCATAGGGATTGTTTGTATCCATGATGACAACATCCCCCCAGTAACCTTCGCGCAGATAACCGCGTTCCTGCACAGCAAAACATTCGGCCACTGAATGGCTGGTTTTCTGTACCAGCGTTTCCACACTCATCTTGCCATTGTGAACATGCTCAAACAGTGAAGGCAAGGCATCCTGCACCAACGGCAAACCGGCGGGCGCATTGAAATAATGATTGTCTTTTTCCTGCAGGGTATGCGGAGCGTGATCGGTTCCAATCACATCAATGCGATTATCCATGACCGCACGCAATATGGCTTCCCGATCCGCCGCTGTTTTGATAGCCGGATTGCATTTAATCAGGCTGCCGCGCCGCTCATAATCGGCATCACTAAAATACAGATGATGCACACAGGCTTCTGCAGTAATGCGTTTTTCTGACAAAGGGCCATCGCTAAACCGGTTCAGCTCTTCTGCCGTGGTGATATGCAGTACATGCAAACGCGCATCATGCTGCTGCGCCAGTTCGATCGCCAGCGCAGACGACTTCATGCAAGCTTCACGACTGCGAATAAGAGGGTGCTGCGACATGGGGATTTCTTCACCAAATTGCTCACGCGCATGTTGTTCGTTGCGCTCTATGCTGGGAGTATCTTCACAATGAGTGGCAATCAGCACACCGGCATTGGCAAATATTTGCTGCAGGACGTCCGGGTTATCCACCAGCATATTGCCTGTGGATGCACCCATGAATACCTTGATACCGCAGGTGACACCCGGCTGCAGGGCCTGGATTTGGGATAGATTGTTATTACTGGCACCCAGATAAAAAGCATAGTTGGTACGGCAGCGGCCTTCAGCCAGATCATATTTGGCTTGCAGCGCATCCAGGCTAAGGGTTTGCGGATGGGTATTGGGCATATCCATGATACTGCTGATGCCCCCGGCCAGAGCCGCGCGGGATTCACTGGCCATATCCGCCTTTTGCGGAAATCCGGGTTCCCGAAAATGTACCTGATCATCGATCATGCCCGGCAGTACCAGACAGTCCGCTGCATCAATCACCTCGGCATTGGCGGGCGCCGTAAGCCCTGAGCCTATCTGCTCAATACGGCCGTTTCTGAGTAACAGATCCGCTTCAAACTGCCGGCCTTCGTTAACCAGTGTGCCATTCACGATCAGAATGTCTTGCATGAGATTCATTCCCTGCTTTGCTGTACCTGCCTATTCTCGCAGAAACCCCCATAGATAAATAGCCCAATCCGTGAGGAAAGGTATTTAGTGTCCGGCAGAAAACTCGCTATTTTCGAGGGGCTATGACCCCGCCCGCCGTCGAATTCAGTCAATTGCCTGCATTTTTGGCC
>JAHXHF010000163.1 GCA_025656895.1 gamma proteobacterium symbiont of Bathyaustriella thionipta | reverse complement strand
CCATTTTCTTTCTCCCATCAAGTTGATAGGAGTATTATCCTACAGGTGGTGGCTCAGTAGCTGAGCCTTAGGGGTAATCAGGAAATGTTTTAACGGGCCCGGCTAATTGCACGCAGGCGGATGCGGTTTTATGGCAGCTTGAAGATACATAATCAGGTAGCCATTGTGCTTTATCGGCCAATTTAGCCGGGTTCATGCTTGTCTGAGCAAATTACAACACCCTGCCAGAGGCTGAATGATAATGACACAGGTCGAGCAAAAACAGGATTATTTGCAGCAGTTTGGTGGTCGATTTGTATCGACCATGAAATGGCACCACCTGGATGCACTATGGAAACGGGTTAAGGGTGATCCGCGTGGCTGGTATATCTATGCGATCAGTGCCCCCGTGCCCGCGCTGGCAGCCAGTCAGGAACAATTGTTTACGTTTATTGATGAGGTTGATCAACTGCTGCGTGAAGGCCATCAGGAAGATTATTGTGGCATTGTGTATGCGGACGATCTTGAAAAACCGCAGATGATCAAGATTTATGATCCGGATAACCTCGGTGTAGTGTGTGGCTTCAGCGATAATCCGCCTTTACCCGGATGGATTCTGAGTCGCAGTGCGCCGATTGATTTGCCGGCCCGGCAACAAATGGTGAAAAAGCGTAAACGCTGGTGGCAAAGTATTTTTCCCGAATAAGCACATGGCTGTTTTGCCTGGATGCGGCTGCTTGCAGTGGCTGACTGAGTAGTTTTGATTAGGAATTTGTTTATGTTCTGTGTCCGTGAAACGCTTTTTCCCTGCGGGTATGGGATATCGTGCTGAATAGCCCCGCTGAATGCTTGCTGGGTGTAGACAGCGGAGGAACCTTTACCGATTTTGTACTGTTTGCCAATGGCAAAGTTCGTATTCATAAGGTGTTGTCAACTCCGCAGCAGCCTGAGCAGGCTATATTACAGGGTATTGCGGAACTGGATTTGAAGGCCGATGGGCTGAGTATCGTACATGGCACTACGGTAGCTACCAATGCGGCCCTGGAAGGCAAGGGCGCACGCACAGTAATGATTCAAAATGAGGGCTTTGCCGATTTATTGAATATTGGGCGGCAGGCCAGAAAGTCGTTGTACAAACTACAGCCGGAAAATGAGCCGCCACTGACCCCGGCCCATTTGTGTTTGCAGGTTGATACGCGCTTGGCCGCTAATGTCGAGCTGCTTAAAGCCTTGTCGGATGGTGACTTGCAGCGTTTACGGCAGCAGATAAAAGCCCTGAAACCGCAGGCAGTAGCCATTAATCTGCTCTATTCCTGGCTGGATGATTCCGCAGAACGGCTGATTGGGGCACAGATGCCCGAATCCGTTTTTGTTTGCCGTTCATCGGAAGTGTTGCCGCAAATACGTGAATATGAACGCGGCGTGGCAACCTGGCTGAATGCCTGGCTGGGGCCACTGGTAGCGCAATATTTACAGAAATTACAGGCTCAATTACCCGCAGCACGATTATCGGTGATGCAAAGCAGTGGTGAAACACTGGCGGCCCGCCAGGCTGAACATAAGGCGGTGCATTTGTTGTTATCGGGGCCTGCAGGTGGCTTGCAAGGGGCGCGTCATGTGTGTGCAAAAGTCTCAGAGTCGCGTCTTTTAAGTTTTGATATGGGGGGTACTTCAACAGATGTAGCCATTATTGAAGGTCGGCCGCGATTAAGTAACGAAGGTTTTATTGGTCGTTATCCGGTGGCTGTACCCATGCTGGAGATGCATACGATTGGAGCGGGCGGGGGTTCTATTGCACGCGTTGATGCGGGCGGCATGCTATTACTGGGGCCACAATCGGCAGGAGCCGACCCGGGGCCGGCCTGTTATGCACAAGGCGGGCAGCAGGCCACGGTGACAGATGCGCATGTATATCTCGGTCGTCTGCCTGCTGATGCGGCTCTGGGTGGATCACTTAAACTGCAACCGCAAGCGGCCCGAAAAGTTATAGAAACGCTCGCGCAGCAGTTACAGGGTACGCCGCAGGCAGCGGCAGAGGGGATACTGGCGTTGGCCAATGAACATATGCTGGCTGCATTACGTAAAATAGCCTTGCAGGCCGGCGTTGATCAACGCGACTATACGCTGGTTTCTTTTGGCGGGGCGGGTGGTCTGCATTGGGAATGTTGCTTGCTCAGCCGGGACGCACCCTGACACAAACCTGGCAGCAAGCTGTCGATCTAATAGATGAAGCCGAGCTGCGGCAGCGTTTTAAGCGTTTACAGCAAAAAGCATTGCGATCTTTATTGGATGAGGGTATCAGTGAAGCTGATATCGGTATCGAACAATCGCTGGATATGCGATATTGTGGTCAGGCTTATAGTTTGAATATTACAGAATCTGATGTGCGACAGGCAGAAATTAAATTTCATGCATTGCATAAGCAGTTGTATGGACATGATCTGCGGCAGCCGGTTGAGATTGTTACTTTGCAGGTTGTAGCGCAAGCAGAAATCCGGCGGCCTTCATTACCATTGTACCGGGTATTGCAGCCGGCCGAGCCTCAAGCCCGGGTAAAAGTTTTGGGTGTGGGTGCGAAAGTAGCCGTTTATCAGCGCAATCAGCTGGCATTAGGGCAAGTGTGCCGGGGCCCGGCCATTCTGCTGGAAGACGTTTCTACAATATGGGTGGCGGCAGGCTGGCAGGCTGAAGTGGACAAATATGCTAATCTGCTGCTGCAGCGTACAGTGTTCATTAGTCCGGAAATTTCATGAATTTTCCGGGTTAGCTAATCTCGGGGAGAAAATAATGTTGTTAGACGGTTTGTTACAGCTGAATGTTTGGCAGATGGTTGCGGTTACATTTTTAATGACGCAGCTTACTATCGCTGCGGTTACTGTGTTTTTGCATCGGGCACAGGCGCATCGGGCATTAACACTGCATCCTCTGGTCAGCCATTTCTTTCGCTTCTGGTTGTGGCTGAGCACTGCCATTGGAACCCGGCAATGGGTAGCTGTACACCGGCGACATCATGCAGCTTGTGAAACTGAAGGAGATCCTCACAGCCCTCAGGTTCTTGGTTTGCGCAAAGTACTTTTTCAGGGTGCAGAGCTGTACAGAGCGGCTGCTGAAAAGCCGGATTTGGTTGAAAAATACGGTAAAGGTACGCCGGATGACTGGATGCAGCTGCGTATATACACGCCGCTCCA
>JAHXHF010000332.1 GCA_025656895.1 gamma proteobacterium symbiont of Bathyaustriella thionipta | reverse complement strand
CTGTATCGGCACGATATAGCGGGCTCGATTGCGCATGCCACTATGCTGGCTGAGCAAGAGGTCATCACACTTGCAGAACGTGATTTGATCATTAATGGCCTGAAGCAGATTGAACAGCAGATTGAGGCCGGTGAATTTCAATGGTCGGTGGCTTTGGAAGACGTACACATGAACATTGAAGCCGCGCTCACCCGGCAAATTGGCGACAGCGGCAAGAAACTGCACACCGGCCGTTCGCGCAACGACCAGGTGGCTACCGATGTGCGTTTGTACCTGCGCCAGGAAATTGACACACTCAGCCAGCAATTGCGCCGCCTGCAACACGCCCTGCTGCAACTGGCCGAACAGGAAGCCGACACCATCCTGCCCGGCTTCACCCATTTACAAACCGCGCAACCGATTACTTTCGGGCATCATCTGATGGCCTGGTTTGAAATGCTGCAACGTGACTATGAACGCCTGCAGGACTGCCGCAAACGCACCAACATCATGCCACTGGGGGCTGCCGCGCTGGCCGGCACCACCTTTCCCATCGACCGCCACCTGACCGCCGAACTGCTGGGTTTTGATGCACCCGCTGCCAATTCACTGGATGCAGTCAGTGATCGTGATTTTGTGATTGAATTCAGCAGTGCCGCCGCTGTAATCATGATGCATCTTTCGCGTTGCAGTGAAGAACTGGTCATCTGGTCTTCCGCGCAGTTTGGTTTCGTGGAATTATCCGATGCCTTCTGCACCGGCTCCTCCATCATGCCGCAGAAGAAAAATCCGGATGTACCGGAACTGATACGCGGTAAAACCGGCCGCATCTACGGCCATCTGTTTTCACTGCTGACACTGATGAAATCTCAACCGCTGGCGTACAACAAAGACAATCAGGAAGACAAGGAACCTTTATTTGATACGGTAGACAACCTCAAAGGCTGTCTGAAAATCTTTGCCGACATGATTCCCGCCATCAGCCCCCGGCGGGAACGCATGCGGGCTGCCGCCCTGCAAGGCTATGCCACCGCCACCGACCTGGCCGACTATCTGGTACGCAAGGGCGTGGCTTTTCGTGACGCGCATGAAATTGTCGGCAAAAGTGTCGCTTTCGGTATTGAACAGGGCAAAGACCTGTCTGAATTATCGCTGCAACAATTACAGGTTTTTTCAACCGAAATCGGTGAAGATATTTTTGACGTATTAACACTGGAAGGCTCAGTCGCCGCCCGCAACCACATGGGCGGCACAGCGCCCGAGCAGGTTCGTAAAGCCATTGCAGCCGCCCGCCAACGGATTGAATAAAGGTTCCGGCCGCGTGATTCCCGATCATATCCAACTGATCACTATTGATCTGGACGACACCCTGTGGCCGTGCAAGCCGGTCATACAAGCCGCTGAACAGGCCCTGATGGAATGGCTGAACAGTAACGCGCCCAAAATAAGTCAGGCACATAGCATGGAGTCTTTGCGGGAACACCGCAAAGCCCTGATGCAGCAGCAACCGGAAATGGCGCATGACCTGACCCGCGTGCGTGAAGAATCGCTACGGCAACTCGGACAGCAATGCGGCTATCCTGACGAACTGATGCGGCAGGCCAGCCATTATTTCCGCCAATGGCGCAACCGGGTAAGCCCTTTTGATGATGTCATACTGGCACTCAACCTGCTGGCTGAACGCTACACACTGGTATCGGTTACCAATGGCAATGCGCAGGTCGAATGCACGCCGCTGGCCGGGCTGTTCCACGGTAATCTGACAGCCGCTGAAGTGGGCGCGGCCAAACCTGATCCTGCTCTGTTCCACGCGGCCGCCGAACAAACCGGTATAGCACTGGGCAACGCCTTGCATATTGGTGATGACCCGCTGCGTGACATACAGGCCGCGCGTGATGCGGGCATGTACACCCTGTGGGTCAACCGTTATCAATCCGACTGGCCGCAGAATATAGAACCGGCCGATATGAATCTGTTGTCACTGGATGAATTGATCACACCTGAAATCAGCTCATAAGCACCTGCATTTCAAGTAGCCATAACCCTGGATTCCTCAGTTGACCACTTCGAGCAGGTCATAAGCCCATAAGATACCTGCAAAACAAATATCAAGCTGGCTAACCCCTTGTTTCTTGCATGGTATAGTTAATGGTATTACCATTAAGTATTACTAAAAAACAGAAGCATAAGATGCGCGTCACTATTAAAGGGCAAGTCACTATCCCACAAAATGTCAGAGAAAGTATGGGGATAATTCCGGCAGAAACAGAAGTCAATTTTTTACTGGATGAACAAGGCCGCTGGTATCTGACTAAAGCAAAACCAGGCAAGGAAAAAAACAGCCGTTTTAGAACCGCCCATAAAACAGCAAAATTAACCATGAGCACAGAAGAAATTATGGCGCTAACAAGAGCTTAATATGGCACATATTTTGATAGATACCTGCGTGGTCACTGATCTAGCCGATAGACACAGCACCTGGTTTGAATGGAGTGCCACAACATTAGAACAGCTTGATCAGCAACATACATTTGTTATCAACCCCATTATCTACTCTGAATGTTCAGTAGGGTTTGAAACCATTGAGGAGGTAGAGGCTTTATTCAAACACTTAGGGTTTGCCATAAAGCCCACACCAAAAGAAGCCCTGTTTTTAGCAGGCAAGGCTTTTCTCCAATACAAACGCAGAAAAGGAGGGAAAATCAATGTGTTACCCGATTTTTTTATCGGCGCTCATGCAACGGTAGCTGGCTACAGATTAATGACCAGAGACAAAGGACGTTTTAGTAGTTATTTTCCGCACCTTGGCTTAATTATGCCTGATTCTTAATTCAAATACTCGACGAAAAAATTCAGTTCAAGTATTAAAAAATAGCCTCGTCACAAGGAGAAAACCATGAACAAAGTAACAGGTATCAAAAGTGTAGATTGTAAAATCACCGCATTAGGACATGGTTTGGTAAATTGGAATGGGCCGACAACCTTAACGGGAGATAGTAGAAAAACTGTTGATAATCATAGCCTGCCAAAGTTACGATCACCACCATGCGCACCCAATTTAGTCACTCAATCTATCAACAGCCCAATTTTCTGATGGAATGACTAAAGTGGACCCCATAATCAAGACAGTAGTTTAAGCTGTACTCTGTGATGGGAGAAATGAACCAATGAGCGAAAGAAAGAAGAGAAAAG
>JAHXHF010000033.1 GCA_025656895.1 gamma proteobacterium symbiont of Bathyaustriella thionipta | reverse complement strand
CCAATCTTCTGACCACGACGAAAGTCAGTGACCCGCTTTCTCGCACCCATTTGCTCCATCAGTATATCAACCCCCTGTGACTGCATGGCGGCCATGGCATTGGGGACAGACCACGGTTTTTTACGTTGCTTGCCCCCGTTGCTCTACTGGAGTACTAAGGCTGAGGAACCTGGTGCGGGAAAACTACACGCCGGGATCTGTGCGGGGGGTATAGGGTAGCCGATGTTCCTACTGCGACAATCATTTTTCATAGTGATAGCGACATGAAATAATGGTTAGTTGATTGTCATCAGTCACGTATACAAGCCGATTACTTTCATCAATACGATGAGACCAAAAACCAGATAAATTTTCCTTTAGTGGCTCAGGCTTGCCGATGCCTTCAAATGGAGTTCTCTGGGTATCTGAGATTAGCTTGTTAATGCGTTTTAGAGTTTTTTTATCCTGACCTTGCCAGTATAGGTAATCCCTCCAGGCTTCTTTTGTCCATGACAATATTTCAATCATCAACCAGCCTGTGATCTTCAATTTTACCTGAACGATATTGCGCGATGGACTTTGCCAAATGCGCTGCGTTGGCTGGGCTCTTTAATAGGTGCACCGTTTCCATTAGAGCGTTGAAGTGATCGAGAGACATGACAACCGCATCTTCGGCATCTCTACGTGAAATGATAGTGCAATCAGAATCTTCAACCACTTGATCTAACACGTTTTTTAGCCTGCTTCTGGCGTCTGAAAAGTTAATAACTCTCATAGAATGCTCCTGTATTAGTACAATATATAGTACAAGTATAGCTTTTCCGTTTAGTAGTGCAAGTAGAGAGTGTGATCTTTTTAGATTTGAAATTCCGGGGGACACAATACTTAATTATGCTATTCGGCCGCTATGGTCAGACTGTGTAAATCAGATCATTAGAAACAATACGGCCACGAATCTGGATGAGCTTGATTTTTTCAATGGTTATCAACCCAATCTGAAGCCATAGGTTTAAAAAATCGGGAGGTGCGTTTTATGCAAAGCAGGACAAAGTATCAGAAAGCAATAATGAGCGGGAAACTTCGGCTTATGGATGGCTGAATCTTTACGGACATTATGAATGTCAGCGGCATTTACTGCTTCGTGGCGGTGCGCGCAACCTGTTTGATCGTTATTACGAGAACCATTTATCTGGATACAATCGCGTCAGTGCGGACTGCAGTGGCAGCTTTTCAGATATTGCAGTAGGCGACAGGCTGCCCGGTGCGGGGCGCAATTCTTTTCTCCAGGCTGAAGCGAATTTCCAGGTTGAAAGTCCACACGGAAATAAGAGCAATATCTTGCTATGCTTGGATTCAACATGTCGTGTAAAGATCCAGCAAAGTGACAAATTCCGGGTGGTGGGCTGAAGTCCGTCTGTTGGCCCTGTGGTTTTTGGCTATGTTGCTGCTCATTGTGCTGGGCAGCCCCGCGCTGTTGATACTGGCTGGCGGGTTGCTGCTGTATGCAGGCTGGCATGTCATACAATTATTTCGTTTATGGCGTTATTTGTGCGAGCCACAGAAACCGTCCCCGCAAAAACTTGTTTTTGGCTTGTGGCGAGTGGTTTATAAACAGCTGGGCCGTTTGCAGCGGCGGCAGCAGGTCCGGCAAATACAGCGAAGCCGCTTTGTTGCCTATTTAAGACGTTTTTTACAGGCGGCCCGTTTATTTCCCAGTGGCATTATGTTGCTGGATCCCTCTTTTCATATTCGCTGGTGTAATGTGGCGGCTACGGATCTGCTGGCTTTGCCGCAGCGCTGGCGCAATCTGCTGTTGCCACAGTTAATGCATCATCCGGTGGTGCAGGAATATCTTGCGCAGGGCGATTTTTCCGACGCTCTGGAAATACGTGCGCCGGGTTCGCCGGATAAAATGATTGCTTTGCGTATTCTTTCATTACAGCAGCCGGACAAACTTTATTTGTTACTGGTTGAGGATGTCACGCGTATTTATCATGTGGAGCAAAGCCAGCAGGATTTTGTCGCCAATGTTTCGCATGAATTACGCACACCGCTAACGGTGATTGCCGGTCATCTGGAAATTTTACTCATGACCACGCAGGACAAAGATGAAATACATCCGGCATTGAATGCCATGCAGCAACAAAGTGATCGTATGCGTGACATGATCAGTGATTTGCTGTCTTTATCACGGCTTGAAACGCAGCATGGCCAGGATGGTAATAAAGCCCTGGATATATCGCAAATGGTGCAGGAAGTTGTTGCAGATCTGCGTGCGCTGGCGAAGCAGTCCGATCATTGCATAACATTGGATATGGATCCGCAGCTATGGCTGTTTGCGGATGAGAAAGAGCTGCACAGCCTGCTTTCCAATCTGCTGATGAATGCGATTAAACATACGCCGCCTTCAACTCCGGTACAGCTATATTGGCGCCAGCAGGGCGCTAATGCCGTGCTTTGTGTGAGCGATGCGGGTGAGGGCATTGCGGCCCGTCATATCCCGCGTCTGACCGAGCGTTTTTATCAGGCGGATGCGGGGCGTTCCTCACAAAGTAGCGGTAGTGGTCTGGGTCTGTCCATCGTCAAGCGTATTATGGTGCGTCATGGTGGTGAGCTGTCCATCAGCAGTGAATTGGGTAAGGGCTGCAGTTTTCGCTGTATATTTCCGGCACATCGAAGTCATTTTATGACGGACTGACAGGTCGGCTTCAGTGGCAGCGGTTCGGAATGTGGATGACACCGGATTTGATGAAGCCCGATAAATGTCCCAGCTCGTTGTAATGGCAGCAACGTTTGTTTTTAAACTGAAAATGACCAATATAGCGGTGTGATATTTTGCACTTCAGATTACTGGCATAATCGAGCTGTAAAAAATGGCAGATCAAGGCGCGAATAACGCCGGCATGAGCTACCAGCAGCAGTGTTTTCTTGGGATTTTTATGTGCCAGTGAAGTTAAACACTTTACACTGCGTTGTTGCATCTGCAAAAAACTTTCACCGGCGGGAAAGACAAAAGCGGGGTCGGTCTTGTATTCAGGAATGTGTCGCTCTACCCAGGTTTTGCTTTTTTTGTACAGCTTGCCGTAGTTGACCTCGTTCAGTTGTGCCTGCTTGTGCAGGTCTTCAACCGCGAAGGCCTGAGCGAAATAACGCCCGGTCTGATAGGAGCGTTCCAGCACGCTGGTATAGATTTTTAGATCGG
>JAHXHF010000315.1 GCA_025656895.1 gamma proteobacterium symbiont of Bathyaustriella thionipta | reverse complement strand
CGGGAAAAAGATTTTGTTTCACTGCTTTTGCGTATGGTGGCTTGATGGCTGACTGTCAGGTTGATTTGGATTTCAGTGAAACTTCAGTAACGATAAAAGGTCTGTTCGATATGTCCTTTTTCACACATTCCTTCTGCCAGTTGATTGAAGCTTTTGAAAATATTTCCAAGTTCATCGCAACGCTTATGTGCTAAACGGGTTTCCAAAACACCTTTTTCAATGGCTTCACCGGCCAGCGCCAGGGAACGAATAGGCTCAGCCAGTTTGCGCGCTAATGCAAAAGCCATCAGTGTAGCAATAATCATCAAACCCAGCATGGCGACCAATAAGCCATTCAGCCAATGTTGTTTTTGTGTTTGCAATATTCTGTCATCCAGACTGACGAGGGCATAACCAACCAGCGTATTCTTGAAATAAATAGGACTGATAAAACTACTGACGACCAGTATCCTACCCTTGTCAGATGACTGCCATTGAATATGATGTATGGATTTTTCTGTAATCTTCCCAATATAAAGCAAGGCATTAATACCTTCTCTTGCTATTGTATCTGCCTGATAATCCAGAACCGAAACACCCAATATTCGTGTGTGCTTGTTTTGTCTGCTGAGCAGACCCCGCAGGGCAAACAGGTCATGCGCCAGTAAGGGCTCGCTGGCGGCCAAAGCCAGCTGGTCAGCAATAATGCGACCAAAATCATTACTTTGCTGTTGTGAAAACTTCAGTTGCTGTTGTATCAGCATAGAGCCCAAAGCACCCATACTGATCATGATGAGTACAGTGATATACAAAAACCATTTCTGTGTCACAGACCATGGTTTTATAGACAGGCAGGACAGCAAGCACCTTTTATAGTGCTGCCAATATCCGGTGAAGGTTTTTTTGAATCGAAGAAGCGTGAATATCTGGGAAGCTGGAATAGCTTTATGCATTATGCCTCATGTAAGTGGACTCCAGGCCGTAAAACTGTATGAAAACTTATTCTTTTCATCAGCCGGAAAGCGCTCGCAATGAGTCTGTTGCCAGTGCTTTTCAAATTCGGGAAAACAACGATCACCGGCTATCTCGCCATGTACGATGGTCAGATACAGCCGGTCAGCCATAGGCAGGGCCTGCGCGTAGCAATTAGCGCCCCCGATAATCATGCATTCATTCGCTGCATGGGTTTGCGCCAGTTGCAAGGCCTGCTGTAGAGAAGCGGCCAGTTGCGCACCTGCCGCCACATAATCAGCATTACGCGTAACAACAATGTGCGGACGACCGGGCAACAAACCCGGCAATGATTCCCAGGTTTTTCGTCCCATGATCATGGGTTTTCCCAGGGTTAATTGCTTGAAATGCTGCAGGTCGGCCGGCAAATGCCAGGGCAAGCGGTTATCCCGCCCGATAACACGGTTTTCTGCCATCGCGGCAATAATGGAAAGCTGCTGCGTCATACCGCTATAGGTGCTTTTATGCTGGGCTGAGCCTGATAATTTTGCAGCTCGAAATCTTCATAGACAAAATCAAACACACTCTGTCGTTGCGGGTTCAGGTGCATGTGCGGCAAACTACCGGGCTGGCGTGACAGTTGCAATTTCGCCTGCTCAAGATGATTGCTGTATAGATGCGCGTCCCCCAGCGTATGGATAAACTCTCCTGCTTGCAGACCACACACCTGGGCAATCATCAGGGTCAGCAAGGCATAAGAAGCAATATTAAAAGGCACGCCCAGAAAAATATCCGCGCTGCGTTGATAAAGCTGGCAGGACAAGCGGCCGTCAGCCACATAAAACTGAAACAGCGCGTGACAGGGCGGCAGCGCCATGCGCTCTACATCGGCGGGATTCCAGGCGGATACCATCAAGCGGCGTGAATCGGGATTATTGCGAATCTGCTCGATTAACTGGCTGATCTGGTCTATATGGCCGCCATCCGCTTTGGGCCAACTGCGCCATTGATGACCATAAACCGGCCCCAGATCACCGTTTTCATCCGCCCACTCATCCCATATTTTTACATTGTGTTCATGCAGATAAGCAATATTGGTATCGCCTCGCAAAAACCATAACAGTTCATGAATAATGGAACGCAGATGCAGCTTTTTGGTGGTTAAAACCGGAAATCCCTGCTGCAAATCAAAACGCATCTGGTAACCGAACAGGCTGAGCGTGCCGGTTCCGGTACGGTCTTCTTTACGGGCGCCTTTATCCAGCACCTGCTGCATCAGTTCAAGATATTGTTTCATAGCACGGCCCTACGTCTGAGTGAAACCAGCATCAATATGATTCCCGCAATAATCATGGGCAAGGTAAGTAACTGCCCCATAGTGAACCAGTCAAAGGCCAGATAACCTATCTGCACATCCGGCAGGCGTACAAATTCAACCAGAAAACGGAACAGGCCGTAACCCAGCAGAAACATGGCCGAAACCGAGCCTGTCGGTCGTGGTTTGGCGGAAAACCACCACAGAATGACAAACAGGCACAGGCCTTCCAGTCCGGCTTCATACAATTGTGACGGGTGTACCGGCTGGCTCCATTGAGCCAACTCATGGGTTGAACAGTAAGACGGAAAGCGCGCACAGGGCAGCGCCATGCCCCAGGGCAGATCGGTAAACTTGCCCCACAGCTCACCGTTAATAAAGTTACCGATGCGCCCCGCCCCCAGCCCCAGCGGGATGAGCGGGGCAATAAAATCGGTAACCTGAAAAAAGCTTTTGTGATATTTGCGCTGAAACAGCCACATGGCGAATAACACACCCATAAAGCCGCCATGAAACGACATGCCACCAGCCTGCAGATTGAATACACTCAGCGGATGATGGATAAAACCCGGCAAGCCGTAAAACAGCACATAGCCCAGACGCCCGCCCAGTACCACACCCAGGCCGATATAAAACAGCAAATCATCCACCTGCTGGGCTGTCCAGTTTGAATCCGGACGACTGGCCCGGTAGCGCCCCAGAGCCCAGCCACCGACAAAGCCGATCAGATACATCAGCCCGTACCAATGTATATCCAGCGGTCCGATGGAAAAAATCACGGGAGAAGTATCAGGATATGTCAGCATGAGTGAAGTTCAACTATTTTGTTCCGGTATTAACCTGCCAATATTAACAGACTGAAGTTTCACTGTTTTTTTAAGAATCTTGTTTGGCAAAAACCATTCATAAGCATGCTCATGCTACCGATAGAAATAACTTA
>JAHXHF010000150.1 GCA_025656895.1 gamma proteobacterium symbiont of Bathyaustriella thionipta | reverse complement strand
ATCCCAAGGCTTGCTTATGTTGCACTACGTACACCTCCAATGCCTCAGCGGTTGTTGAGCATGGCTGAGCCATGGGGGTAATCAGGTAAATATTTAATTTTGAGCCTGCTGATTCTGTTTGCCCGGGTGCCTTCACTACAGGCGGCAAGCGACGGGCATGAACATACTGAAGGACCGGAGTCATCGGAAGCTGAGCATGAAGAAGGTGGCGTTCATCTGAGCGCAGAACAAATCAGCATGGCCGGTATTGTGACGCAAAAATTGCAGGCACAGCAGGTGAACCGGCAAATCATGGCGCCCGGTGAGATTCGCCGTAATCAATATACCAGTTCACTGGTAACGCCGCGTATTGAAGCGCAAATTCTGCAAAGAATGGCACGTTTGGGCGATACGGTTACAAAAGGGCAGGCGTTAGTGCTGCTGAGTAGTGTTGACCTGACGCAGGCAGAAGGAGACCTGTTACTGGCTGATCGGGAATGGCAACGGGTCCGCAAACTGGGTAAAAAAGTGGTGGCTGAACAGCGTTACACCGGCGCCCGGGTTGCTCGTGAACTGGCGCTGGCAAAAGTGTTGGCTTATGGCATGACGGAAACCGAAGTCAAACAGTTACTGGACAGTGGCAGGGCTGATCTGGCCGATGGGCGTTTCCGTTTGCTGGCCCCCCAGGACGGCACCATCATCGCGGATGATTTTGTAATGGGTGAGTTGGTGGAGCCCGGCCGGGTATTGTTTGATATCAGTGATGAATCATTATTATGGGTTGACGCCCGGGTGGTAGCGGATGAAGTGTCTGTCATTCGCAAGGGTGCAAGTGCCAGGGTTCTGGTTCATTCTGACTGGATTGAAGGCAAAGTGGTACAGGTACACCATGCGCTGGATGAAAATACCCGTACCCTGGGTGTGCGCATCGAGATTCCCAACCCGGGTGATCGGCTGCATCCGGGTATGTTTGTGTCGGTACGCATTGAAGGTACTACAACGGAATCCGTGCTGGCTGTACCCAGTGATGCGGTGTTGCGCAGTCCGGACGGAGACTGGCAGGTATTTGTTGAACAGGATGAAGGTGAATATGAGCCGCGTGAGATAGACGTTATTCGCCAGTCAAGCGGGCTGACAGTGATTGAAGGTCTGCCGGCTGGTAGTCGTATCGTCACCCAGGGTGTGTTTTTTGTGCAATCAGAACTGGCGAAATCCGGTTTCGAAATTCACAACCACTGAGGCAGGCCATCATGTTAAATAAACTGATTGATATGGGCGTACAGAACCGCCTGATGGTGGTGCTGGCGCTGCTGGCCGCCATGGTGGGGGGCAGTCTGATACTGCCTAAATTAAACCTGGATGCCTTTCCCGATGTAACCAATATACAGGTACAGATCAATACCGAAGCGCAAGGTCTGGCTTCTGAGGAGGTAGAGCAACTGATTACTTTTCCGATTGAGGCGGTTATGTATGCCTTGCCGGATGTGGAAGAGGTACGCTCCATTTCCAAAACCGGTCTGTCGGTCATTACGGTGGTGTTCAAGGAAGGTACGGACATCTACTTTGCCCGCCAATTGGTGTTTGAGCGTCTGCAAAGTGCGCGGGAACAGATACCGGATGGTATAGGCACACCGGAAATGGGTCCCAATACTTCCGGTCTGGGGCAGGTCTATCAATACATTCTGCGTACTGATGACGCGCAGCGCTATGATTCCATGGCGTTACGCGGTATCAATGACTGGGTGGTTAAATTGTTGCTCATGCCGGTAGCCGGCGTGACCGATGTGCTGTCGTTTGGTGGTGAGGTACGTCAGTATCAGGTACAGATTGACGCTCAGCGTTTACTGGCTTACCAGCTGGATATTGATGGCGTGGTTGCCGCGATTGAAGCCAATAACCGCAATGCCGGAGGCTGGTATCTGGATCGGGGAGCGGAACAGCTGGTTATACGGGGTGTAGGCTGGTTGCGCAGTGGTGAAAAGGGCTTGCAGGATCTGGGCAATATTCCGCTGAAAGATGTAGATGGTGTTGCCGTACGGGTCAAGGATGTGGCCAAAGTCGCCTTTGGCGCAGAAATTCGTCAGGGTGCTGTGACCATGACCCGGCGTGATGCCGACGGCAATGCCGAACCGCTGGGAGAAGTGGTCGCGGGCATTGTGCTCAAGCGTATGGGTGCGAATACCAAAGCGACCATTGACGGCATCAATGACCGTATATCGGCCATTCAGATGGCGCTTCCTGAAGGTGTCACACTGGAGCCGGTTTATGATCAGTCGGATCTGGTCAAGCAGGCGGTACAGACCGTCAGCAAGGCATTACTGGAAGCTTTTGTACTGATTGTGATCATACTGATGCTGTTTCTGGTGAATTTCAGAGCCAGCCTGCTGGTACTGATTTCAGTACCTATTTCGATTGGTCTGGCTTTGATGGCCATGGCGCAATGGGGTATTTCAGCCAATCTGATGTCACTGGGTGGTCTGGCCATTGCCATCGGTATGATGGTGGATGGCTCGGTGGTGATGATGGAACATATCTTCAGTCATCTGTCGGGTGCCGATGAGGATCATCATCAAGAGGCCAGCGAAAAACGCGCCTCGGGTACGCAGCATCCTTATGATTCCGCGAATGATCAGCAGGGGATTGCATTACGTATTCAGGAAGCCGCTCGGGAAGTGGGACGACCGGTATTTTTTGCGGTCATCATCATTATTATTGTGTTTGCGCCGCTGTTCAGTTTGCAGGGTGTCGAGGGCAAGCTGTTTCAGCCCATGGCGAGTTCTATCGTACTGGCGATGCTGGCTTCCCTGATTGTGGCGCTGGTGGTGGTACCGGCCCTGGCTACCTATTTATTTAAAAAAGGTGTCCGGGAACGTAAAAGCCTGCTTATGCAGCCACTGGCATTCCTTTACAAAGGCGCACTGAAAGCGGCTTTGCGCATGCGTTGGCTGGTAGTGGGCGCAGCGCTGCTGTTGTTTGTGGCTTCCTTGCTGCTGGTGCCGAGACTGGGTACCGAGTTTGTGCCGGAACTGGAAGAGGGCACTTTGAATATTCGTGTGACCCTGGCCCCTTCATCCAGTCTGGACACTTCTTTGCAGGTCGCGCAGAAACTGGAATTGATACTTAGTGTTTGAACGAAAACGATTAAACCCTAAGAAAAACAATAATCTATATACTGTTCAGTGGACTAAAGATTATAATGCCTGTATC
>JAHXHF010000026.1 GCA_025656895.1 gamma proteobacterium symbiont of Bathyaustriella thionipta | reverse complement strand
GAAGCATTGGCGTTGGTATTTATAGGGCAATTGCCAGCATTTACTCAGTGAGCTGGAATTTTTGATAAAGTACGCTGAGTAGTTACAATATTTTCAGGTGAGAGATGTGTTTACAACTACTGTAAAAAAACTTCATTATCTTTTTTTGACCGCAGATCATTTACAACGCTAAGCCTTATGCTATGCAAATATTCAACTGGAATTCTGAGAAAAACCAAACCCCGATAGAATCACGCGGCATATCCTTTGAAGAAGCTATTTTTTACATAAAATCCGGTGGACTATTAGACGATATTACCCACACCAATAATCTTGAGTACCCTGATCAGAGAATTTTTATCGTAAACATTGACGAATATGCTTTTCTTATCCCTTATGTCGAAAATGAAGAGGAAATTTTCCTAAAAACGATTATACCCAGCAGAAAATTCACCAGGCTCTATCTTGGAGGAAAATCATGACCAATACGAAACTTGACAAAGAAGAACAGCAATTACTCGACAAAATCGAGAGTGGCCAGTATGAATCTGTATTAACAGAGGCCAGAAAAAAACAATTACAGGCCGTAGCCGGGCATACTTTCAAAAAAGACAAACGTATTAATATTCGCATTTCTAACCGTGATCTTACCGCCATACAGTCAAAAGCTTATCAAGAAGGCATTCCTTACCAGACACTGGTGTCCAGTATTCTTCATAAATATATTTCCGGCTCTATGCAAGATATCTCAGCTGTTCAGGTAAGCAAAAAACCTCAACATGAAAGATGAATTCGATTTGAAGCGGAGTATTGGTACCCGCCGATGAACATTGCCCGACAAAATCAGACAAACCGTCCCCCCCTTTGAAAAAGGGGGGATAGGGGGGATTTATCAATAAAAAAAAACTATTCAGCACAAGCCATAAACAACAAAGCCAGAACAAAAAACCAACAAAACGTCATTTAATGACGCAACACCCGGATAAAATAGCCTCAAGTTAATCGAAAAACAAAACAAGAGGCCGCAAAATGAAAAACTGGAGGAAAAAGAAAACCACAAAAACCACAGCGCACAGAGTCATAGCCAACCAGGAAAACAACAAAATGCGGAAAATACTCAAACGCATCAAAATCAAGGTGATTGAAAACCCGGTAAACAAGGCCATCGACTACTACCGCCAGCAGCACCCGGAAAACCAACTGCAAGCCGGCTTGCCCAAAGATTTTCTAATGAGACTCACACTGAACTATATCCGGCATAACTGTTCAAATTATGATCAGATGATCCGGCAGATAGGCACAGCCCTGTATTATAAACTGGACCTGAAACAGCAGGTAAACAAAGCTATTGTAAAAAAATACAATCTGGAATCTTCAATGGCCGCCTGACATCGACAGGGTTCGCCTTCAACAAAAAGAGCTACCCTGCAAATAATCAGCGTAGCTTAGGGTAAGGTACTGGCCCGCAGAGAAATTCCAACCAGATCCCCCTCTTTGGCAAAGAGGGGCCAGGGGAGACTCCAACCAGATTCCCCTCTTTAGCAAAGAGGGGCCAGGGGAGATTACCAATTGACACAGACCCATAAAACAGGAAACAACATGAAACAGATACTCAGCATACTCACACTAAGCGCTATAATGATGACAAACACCGCCCAGGCGGTTGACGCCGTGATTAAAGACAACAGCGGCAACACCACCGGCTATATAAAAACCGATGGCAAAAAGGCATACCTGTACGACAAACAGGGCTACCGCCAGGGTGTCATTGAAGATGATGGCACCATTAAGGACAAACGGGGTTACCGGAAAGGCCGAGTGGAAAGAACAGATAAAAAATAGGCATGGGAAGTACAGGCTGACCATATGTCTGATGCTGTGGCTACGATTATCAAAAAAATCGCGGTCTGTCCCGAATGCCATGTGTTTAATGTTACTCCGACCCTAATTATTCCCGTGATTGGACGCAAGGCCTGGTTATTCTCCGGCAGTCCGCGTGGTGCCAGAGCGAGTGCGATACTTTACAGTCTAATCGAGACCGCCAAGGCTAACGACCTGGAACCGAAAGCCTACCTCAATTATCTTTTTGAACGATTACCCCTGGCAAAAACTGAACGGGCTATTATCAAATAGCTGCCGCAAAACCTTCAAACATCAGACTTGGTTGGGTAGGGAAAGAGACGGGGTTGGCCGGACGGTTACGAATGATGTGGTGGAACTGGATGAAAAAGAAATCAGCCGCATACAGGATATGCTGCTTGATCTGGGTGAAGGCCAACGCTTAAAACCGGTATTTGATGCCCTTGATGGCGCGGTGGATTATGGTGTGCTACGTTGTATTCATGCCAGTCAGGAATAAAACTGAATATTCCGTTAGAACTTTATTTTACTCCGAGCCTAATTATTTTGATTTTGGCTACCGACATCTTTACTGTTCTAGTTGAATTATTTACTAAGTTTCATGACAGATTAATATTCCCTGAATTCAGGTTCTTTAAATATTGGGTGATTCTTAAAACACAAAGGTCTCAGAATTATGTCCAAAGAATCTTTAAGTCGCTTAGAAATAGGTCGGAAAGAACTGCTTGATTTGGGATTAAGAAATCCCTTAATCAATCATCGGCAGCGTGCCAAGCAAGTTAAGATTGTTGATGAACTTTCTACTGAGGTTTATCGAATTCTTGTTGTTGAAAATAAAACGATGTCTTTTGATGCTTCGCAAGAAGTAGTAGAAGAGAAACCAGATGAAATCAAGGTTGACGGTGATGACGTTGACGTTGAAATTGAAGGTGAAACTGATGAAAGTAGTGATGATACAGAAAATAATTCAGACAATTCAGACAATTCAGACAATTCAGACAATTCAGGCAATTCAGGCAATTCAGGCAATTCAGGCAATTCAGGCAATTCAGGCAGTTTAGGCAGTTTAGAAGATGAACTGATACAGCCTGATGAAGATCTGGAAGATGGAGAGTTAGCTGCCAGACATATTGATTCAAAATTACAATCTAATCTTATCCCCAAAAAACTGCAAACCCGATTACTTTCGTAAGCGCCAAAGAATCAGCCCTCTTAACCCCATTTCAGAATAATACTTCCTTCATGTTCCAGGGAAGCAATGCCTCGACCTACGGCGAAGGGGCGAATGGCATTTTCCGCCAGAGCATTGCTGATGTTGAGCCGGCCATCTTCACAATAGCCCACCAGTAGATCCC
>JAHXHF010000120.1 GCA_025656895.1 gamma proteobacterium symbiont of Bathyaustriella thionipta | reverse complement strand
CAGATGGCGCGGTTCATGCCCCAGCCATGCAGCAGAACCAACTTGATTTTACGCGACATTTTCATGCCCGCTTTCCTGTTGCTGAATTTCACACAAAGCGCTCAGCAAACGATCCACATGGGCTTTTGTATGTGCGGCTGTCAGGGTGATGCGCAGGCGCGCGCTGCCGCGCGCAACCGTGGGCGGGCGAATAGCCCCTACCAGCAAAGCACGCTGTTGCAGTTGCCGGCTGTAATACCGCACGCGCGCGGATGAACCCAGTAACAAAGGCTGAATGGCGCTGTCAGATGGCAGCAGATTCAAGCCCGATTGTTGCGCGCCTGCGCGCCAGTATTGAATCAATTCGGCCAGATGCTGACGTTTGTCATCGGCATGGCGGATTATGCGCAGACTGGCCGATACAGTAGCGGCCACCGCCGGCGGCATGGCGGTGGTATAAATATAGCTGCGGGCTTTGTGTATCAGGCTTTCAATCAGCAGTTCACTGCCCGCTACAAAAGCCCCCGTTACTCCCACGGCCTTGCCCAGAGTGCCCATAACAATACGATTTTGTGGCCAGTTTTTATCGCTCACACACGCCAGACCACGCCCTTGCCGGCCACTGACTCCGATGGCATGGGCTTCATCAAACAGGGCCCAGCAGGATTGTTCATCCGCCAGTTGCTGAATGTGCTGAACGGGCGCGCCATCACCGTCCATACTGAATATCGTATCCGTGGCGATGAGGCGCAGTGATTTTGTCTGCTGCGCGCGTGAACGCATATCCTCCACATCGGCATGACGGTAACGCAGCAGTTTCGCGCCGCTCAATTTAGCTCCATCCAGCAAGGAAGCATGATTCAGGCGATCCTGCAGAATCGAGTCATGACGACCGCACAAAGCCGACAGCACGCCCAGATTGGCCATGTAGCCGGTTGAAAACAACAAGGCACGGGGCGCACCCACAAAATCGGCCAGTTCTTCTTCCAGTACATGATGCGCACGGCTGTGACCGCACACCAGATGCGCCGAACCGCTGCCCACGCCCCATTGATCCACGGCCTTTTTCATGGCCTGTTGCAAACGCGGGTCCGATGCCAGCCCGAGATAATCATTGGATGCAAAATTCAGCAGACAGCGGCCATCCAGGTTTAATTCGCGGCCCTGGGGAGAGTCCACCAGCAGCTGGCTGCGATAACGCTGCTGCTGGCGGCGTTCGTGCAGATCGGCTTGCAGTGTCTGTTCGACACGCTCAAAGGACATGCCCGGCAAGCCTTAGGCGGTTGCCGAAATATCTTGTGTGGCGGTTGCGCTGTTGTCGCAATCACAAGCGGCGGTTTCGGTGATCTGGACGGTTTTCATGCCCAGCCGTTGAAACAGGCGCTCGTCATAATTTTCACCGGGGTTGTCGGTGGTCAATAAACGCTCGCCATAAAAGACCGAATTGGCGCCCGCCAGAAAACACAACGCCTGCATTTCATCACTCATATCACTGCGACCGGCCGACAGCCGCACCCAGGATTCCGGCATCATGATGCGGGCTGCCGCAACCGTACGCACAAATTCAATGGGATCAAGATCATCTACCTGCTGCAACGGCGTACCTTCTATCTTTACCAGCATATTGATGGGCACCGATTCCGGATGCTGCGGCATATTGGCCAATGCCAGCAACATGGAAGCCCGATCGGTGGCTTTTTCACCCATGCCCAGAATGCCGCCCGAGCAAACCTTGATACCCGCTGCACGCACATAAGCCAGGGTATCCAGCCGGTCCTGAAAAGTACGGGTGGTGATGACATGGCCGTAAAACTCCGGCGAGGTGTCTATATTATGGTTGTAATAATCCAGCCCGGCCTGTTTTAACCGTTGTGCCTGCGCTTCGGTCAACATACCCAGGGTTACACAGGTTTGCATACCCAGATCCTTGACCGCCTGCACCATCTCGATGACCCGCTGCAGACTTTTGTCGGTCGGATTACGCCAGGCCGCGCCCATGCAGAAACGGCTGGAACCCTTGTCACGCGCTTCGCGGGCGGCGGCGATCACTTCATCCAGAGGCAGCAGGCGTTCAGGTTCCAGACCACTGTCATTGCCCGCGCTTTGTGAGCAATAGCCGCAGTCTTCCGGACAGGCGCCGGTCTTGATCGACAACAGGGTGCTGGTTTGTATTTGATTGGGGTCAAAATGTTCACGATGCACCTGCTGCGCGGCAAACAATAAATCATTAAAAGGCAAAGCCAGCAGGTTCTGTACTTCCTGCTGGTTCCAGTCGTGGCGAAGGGCTGTCATTATGGATTCCTATTGACGTCATGCTGCGAACATCGCAGTATTTTGCTGCATCTTATGTCAGGCAGGAAACTTGTCAACCAATGACATCCATTATTTCGAACATCTGCTCAAAGATTGAACAGACTGTCTTTCCTGCCGATTGCCTGATTTGCAGCCAGGCCAGCCAAAATCCGTATGAATTGTGCCAAGACTGCGAACAGGAACTGCCGCGCAACCGCTATTTTTGCCGTTGTTGCGCACAGCCTTTAGCGGCGCAGGCGCATGGCAGTCTGTGCGGAGCCTGCCAGAAGCGACCGCCGACCTTTGAGCAGGTGTTTGCACCCTTTCTTTACCGCCGCCAGATTCAGGCACTGATCAGGCGTTACAAATTCAGTGATCATCAGCCCAGTGGGCGTCTGCTGGAAACTCTGTTTATGCAATCGCTCCGGCAGCAAAAGCCACCCGTTCCGGCCGCTCTTATCGCGGTTCCCCTGCACCCGCAGCGCTTGAAAGAGCGCGGCTTTAATCAGGCGCAGCAACTGGCCAAAGCGCTTTCACGACAATTTGCTTGCCCGCTGTTACAGAAAGCCGTTGCCCGCAAAGGCGGTTTGCCGCATCAGGCCGACCTGGACAAACAGGCCCGCCTGAAAAATCTGCGTGATGCTTTTGTGCTCAAAGAGCATAATCTGCCCGCACATATCGGCATTGTGGATGATGTACTCACCACCGGAGCCACAGCCAATGCATTGGCCAAAGCTCTGCGCCGCGCCGGAGTCGAAAGAATTCAGGTTTTTGTGCTGGCCCGTACTCCCTGAGTGCTTGCTCTCTAGCCCCACAATGAGTATCTTTGCGCGCCATGCCTACTTTATTACTGAAGTTTCACTGTTTTTTTAAGAATCTTGTTTGGCAAAAACCATTCATAAGCATGCTCATGCTACCGATAGAAATAACTTAT
>JAHXHF010000199.1 GCA_025656895.1 gamma proteobacterium symbiont of Bathyaustriella thionipta | reverse complement strand
ACACGATGACTGCTGCCGGCACTGGCAATGGCTCGTGCGGTAGTCGCTGAATTAATCAACTGCGGCAGCTCGATATCATCGACATAAGCGAAGCCGGTTTTTTCACCACTGATGGCGCGAATCCCGGCACCGCGTTCAATACTGTAATTACCTTCCTTGATAATGCCGTCTTCCAATGACCAGGATTCCAGCCAGCTGGATTGAAAATAAATATCAGCCGCATCAATGGCCGAGCCACCCAGAGCCGCCAGCACTTTATCCATATCACTGTGTTGCAAGCCAACCGGTTGCAGGATGGCCGAAGAGGCTATATCTAAAGCATTTTCCATGAATTGCAGATCCAAAAAATCAATATGGGGAAACGACTCAGCAAAAAGCCGCAACAAAGACAGGCAATGGCATGAGCCACTGCAAAAATATTACAGGCAGTTGAAACGCCGGTGTTCAATCACCGGAAAGGTACGCCTTATGTTTCGCAGAAACTCCATATCCAACGAACTGGAAGCGGCACCGGTACCGCGCGGAACCTGAGCCAGCACCGTACCCCAGGGGTCAACCAGCATGCTGTGCCCATAAGTTTCCCGACCACTGACGTGATAACCACCCTGAGCCGCTGCCACCACGAATGCCAGGTTTTCAATCGCACGTGCGCGCACCAGGGTTTCCCAATGCGCCCTTCCGGTAACCGAGGTGAAGGCCGAGGGTACGGCTATAATTTCAACGCCACTGTTGAGCATGCAACGAAACAGTTCCGGAAAACGCAAATCATAACAAACCGCCACGCCCAGTTTGCCGAATTCGGTTTCGACAACAACCGCAGCTTCACCCGGATCTATGGTGTCGGATTCATTATATTCTTCATCCGAATCCGGCAAATGAACATCAAATAAATGCACCTTGTCATAACGTGCCACCTGCTCACCATCCGGGTTCATCAGCAATGCAGCTGAACGTATTTTGTTGGCATGGGTATCCTCTCCGGCCATAGGTAAAGTTCCACCCACCAGCCAGATGCCGTTCTTGCGAGCCTGTTCATGCAGAAAGTCCTGAATGGGGCCTGCGCCGGGTTTTTCTCTTACTTCACAGAGTTCCTGATCGGTCTTGCCCATAAAGGCAAAATTTTCAGGCAGCACCACCAATTGTGCGCCTTGTTTCGCCTGTTGTCGTATGAGACGGCCTGCTTCCAGCAGGTTGGCACCCACATTGGGACCACTGGCCAATTGAATAGTCGCTGCGTTGACAATTTCCGTCATAATATTTCGTCACTTCCAGGCTGAAAAGGTTAACGCCTCAAAGCATAGCATCATGGCGGGCATTTCCGCCAGATGAAGCATCTTACTCGGCCAGATCAAACAGGGGGATTTCAACCGTCCCGTCTGCCCTGGCATCATCAGAAAACCCTGTACCGGGTTCCATTTTTGCCCACGGCGATACGGTGCTTTTCTCAAAATTCGGTTCTGCCCAGATGCCGGTCAGATGATACTTCTGTCGTGAAAATCGCCCGACATCTTCGCCCAGTACCGATTGCACCGCATACAGAGCGGCTCCCACTACCGGGCCACCCGCAATGGCTCCCGCCACTGAAACAGTGGATTTCAGCAGCGGAGTAACTTCTATATTCTGATCATAGTCCCGTGCCGCCAAACCGGTACGTCCTGTGATAGCGACTAAAACGGCCGGGCCGGCCATGTGCAAATTTTCTATAATCATTTGCTGATCCTGAAATCTGGCTTCACCCCAGATGCGATCAAAGGCCAGCCCTTTGCCCAACGCATCGGTAAAATCCAGCTTTAAGCGCCGGCCAATACTGGCAAAATTAACCAGCCCGAGAATACGCCCAAGCCCCGGATCCACCTCGGCAACGGAGCCATCCCGAATATCCATTGAAACACTACCGAGTAATTTTTCAATGGCCACCCGGTTGATGGAGTCAAACCAGTGCAATTTCAAGTCCAGTTTGCCATTGCCGCCTTCTATGCCGGATTCATATTGGAATATCTTTATGGCTTGCCCCAGATCGGTTGTGGCTATGTTTAAATCCAAACTGCTGTACAATTCACCGGCCGGTTTTTTCAGCCACTCTCCCGTACCTTTAATATTCACCAGTTTCGAATCCAGTTCTATCTGCTCGAAGCGCAGCCCCTGCTTGAGCGCACGGCTTTTGAGATGAAAGGATCCCAATGGCTTATTGTTGATAAGCAAACGCTCAATACTGACATCCATAGCCGGTGCAAGCAGAGGATCCCAGGCCTGTTTTTCATCAGAATGGCGCAAACTTTCATCAACCGCACCCAATTGACTGGGGCCATCCAGTTCCAGACTGACCTGCTCCAGTTTGACCTTGAGTGCTTTCTGCCGATGCTTAACGGGAATTTCAAATTGACCACGGATAGATTCGCTGAACAATTCTCCACGAATACCCTGTTTGTCCGAATGCGCTTTCAGCCCAAGCTGATTGATACTGAAATCCCCCAAAACCAGATCATCAACCAGTAAATCTGCTTGCAGGGTGGCTGATGGTGAGGTGGCGCTCTCAGCGACATGGCGCTTCATCCAGCTTTGCCATTCTGCCACATTATAGACGGTCAATTGACCACTCAGGACTATATCAGCCTGGCCACTCTGTTCAGCCCGCCCCTTACCGAAATGTACCCGTATTGAATCTTCTTTAGACAGGCTGACTTGAATCAAATCTGCGTATTGCAGGCGCATATCATTCAGTTTCTGACCTTTCCCCAGTACGGCTTGCACAGACAACGTACGCGGCTGTTTTTTCTGTTTTGCAAAGGGTTGCGGTAAATCCAGTGCCAGGCCTTTGAGGTCGGATTTCAGTGCCAGACGAATTGGCAGGCCCTTGTCTTCAGGATCGTGTGGAACCCTCAGGGTAAGGTCAAAACCGGCCTCTCCGGTGGCAACCCGGGGGGTATTTTCGGGTAACAGCGCTTGAATTTCTGCGGCTTCCAGCTCAGCTTGCAGGGCTAATTCAAAACCATCCCCCTGTTTCAGGGTATGCACAGACAAGCTAGCCGGAATGGCATTCAGTTTGCATTCAATATCACGACCGGTTACAGAGGCTTCGGTAAAATCCAGACGACCGATGATATCGGCCATATCAATATGTTCTTCCTGCAAATGCAAGCTGGAGGATTGAAAGCGGGTATTGCCGCGTACTGTCGCAGCCTCACCAGAAAGTGGAACAGTCAGTTCCAGTTCTGATGCGTTGCGCCCTTCTGCCT
>JAHXHF010000364.1 GCA_025656895.1 gamma proteobacterium symbiont of Bathyaustriella thionipta | reverse complement strand
GGCATCTGTTTGACGGCTTTTCCTCCAACGCGGTTATTTCTATTATCGCCGTGATGATTATCGGTGCCGGCCTGGATAAAACCGGCCTCATGAGCAAGGTAGCCGCATTTATTTTAAAAGTGGGCGGCACCACCGAAAAACGTATTATTCCGATTATTTCAGCCACGGTCGGCTTTATTTCTTCCTTCATGCAGAATGTGGGGGCAGCGGCACTCTTTTTGCCGGTAGTTTCACGTATTTCGGCACGCTCCGGTCTGCCCATGTCACGCCTGCTGATGCCGATGGGCTTTACCGCCATTCTTGGCGGCACCATGACCATGGTTGGTTCCAGCCCGCTGATTCTGCTCAATGATCTTATTTTAACCTCTAACCAGGCGCTGCCTGCAGATCAGCAAATGGATACCTGGGGGCTGTTTTCAGTGACACCGGTCGGGGTTGCACTGGTTGCTAGCGGCATTCTGTATTTTGTTATTGCCGGTCGTTTTGTGCTACCCAAAACCAAAAGTGAAAGCAGCACTGTGGGCTCGAATCCCATGCAGTATTTCCATGATGTGTATGGCGTAGATTACTCTCTGAATGAGCTGGTAGTACCGGATAACAGCCAACTGATCGGTCAGCAACTGGATGATGTCGAAACCCGTTATCGGGTACGCATCATCGCCAGCAAACGGGCCGGCGAAGAAAGTCGCGTGGGCCCCGGCACGATCGCGCGTGACGTGGAAATTGTCGCCGGCATGGTGCTGGGCGTGGTGGCCGACCCTCGCGACCTGGATCATTTTGTTGAGAAATATGAACTTAAAAAACGTTCTGAACTGAGAACTTTTGTGGAATCACTGGCGGCCACCAAAGCCGGCATTGCCGAAGTAGTCATTCGTCCCGGCTCCGCCCTGGTTGGTAAAAGTGCCCGTGACGTATGGATGCGCAAAACCTACGGGCTGGCCATGATTGGACTGCATCGGGATGGCGAAACCCTGCGTGAGGGCGACGACATTCGTAACCTGCCTTTTCAGGCTGGTGACACGCTGGTGGTACACACGGCCTGGGACGCACTGGCACGTATTGAAAAAGATCCTGATTTTGTTGTGGTGACCACTGAATATCCACGCGAAGAACTACGCCCGCACAAGGTTCTGCCGGCTGCCATTTTTTTCAGCATTGCCCTGTGTATGGTGCTGTTCACCGATATTCGCCTGTCTGTCGCCTTGCTGACAGGAGCCATCGGTATGATTCTGTCCGGCGTGCTGAGCATTGACGAGGCCTATCAGGCTGTCAGCTGGAAGACCGTTTTTCTGCTCGCATCCCTCATTCCACTGGGGCTTGCGGTTGAAACCACCGGCACCGCCAAGTGGATTGCCGAACAGGTCTTATCGGTCGTAGGCCACATGCCCATCTGGGTTATTCAGACTGCGGTTGCCGCACTGGCTACCTTCTTTACCCTGGTTATGTCTAATGTGGGTGCCACTGTGTTACTGGTGCCGCTGGCGGTCAATATTGCCATTGGCGCGGGAGCCAATCCTGCTGTATTTGCACTGACCGTAGCCATCGCCACTTCCAATTCTTTTCTCATTCCCACCCATCAGGTTAATGCCCTGATCATGGGGCCGGCCGGTTATCGCGTACCTGACTTTATGAAAGCCGGCGGCATCATGACCGTTCTGTTCCTGATCGTTATGATGCTCATGATGACTCTGATTTTTTAAGGCCACCCCATGCAAATAATGAAAGTAGTCAAAACCGCCCTGCTGTTCGTGTTCGCGGCGGCCCTGCCTCAGGCCCTGTTTGCTGCCGAGCACAGTACACCAGGCCTCGATCTAACCAGCCATTGGGTGGGTTATACAGCCATCGCCCTGTTCGCCCTGGCCTACGCCTTTGTCATGGCTGAAGAATTTACCCATTTGCGTAAATCAAAGCCGGTCATTATTGCAGCCGGTCTTATCTGGGGGCTGATCGGCTGGATCTATATGCAACATGGCATGAGCCATCTGGCTGAAACCACCATTCGCCACAACCTTGAAGAATATGCCGAACTGATGCTGTTCCTGCTGGTCGCCATGACCTACATCAACACCTTGCAGGAACGCCGCGTATTCGATGCCTTACGCGCCTGGCTGGTCAGCAGCGGCTTTGGTTTTCGCTCACTTTTCTGGATTACCGGCACGCTGGCCTTTTTTATCTCGCCGATAGCGGACAATCTGACCACGGCTCTTTTGATGTGCGCGGTGGTATTGGCGGTCGGCGGTGATAACAAGCGCTTCGTCACGCTCTCCTGCATTAATATTGTAGTAGCCGCCAATGCCGGCGGCGCCTTTTCACCCTTTGGTGACATCACCACACTGATGATCTGGCAAAAAGGCATTGTTGAATTTGGTACATTTTTCAGCTTGTTTATTCCGGCCGCGGTCAATTTCCTGTTACCTGCCGCTATCATGCATTTTGCTATTCCCAACGAGCATCCACAAGCAGATGCCCGCCAGGTTTTCATGCAGCGCGGCGCACGGCGAATTATAGCCCTGTTTCTACTAACCATTATCACCGCTGTTTCATTCCATCTTTTTCTACATCTGCCCCCGGTATTCGGCATGTTAACCGGATTAGGCTATTTACAGATTTTCGGTTATTTCCTGAAAACAACCGCCAGCCGTGATCTGTCCGGGCGGCCTGACGATGTTTTGCATGACGGCCAGATGGGAACGCCGCGAGCTTTTGATGTATTTACTCCGGTTGCCCGCGCAGAATGGGATACCCTGCTATTCTTTTACGGTGTAGTCATGTGTGTGGGCGGCCTCGGCTTTCTGGGCTATCTCAGCCTGGCATCAGAACTGATGTACAGCGGCTGGGGCGCCACCAACGCCAATATTGCTATCGGCTTATTATCGGCTATTGTGGACAATATTCCGGTTATGTTCGCAGTACTCACCATGAATCCGGACATGGATACAGGCCAGTGGCTGCTGGTAACCTTAACTGCCGGCGTGGGTGGTTCGCTGTTGTCCATTGGCTCCGCCGCCGGTGTTGCCCTGATGGGGCAGGCGCGAGGCAAATACACCTTTTTCGGCCACCTGAAATGGGCACCGGTCATCGCCCTGGGTTATGCCGCCAGTATTGCCACTCATATGTTCATCAATGCTCATTATTTTAGTGGCTGAATGGCTATCTGAAGTTTCACTGAAATCCAAATCAACCTGACAGTCAGCCATCAAGCCACCATACGCAAAAGCAGTGAAACAAAATCTTTTTCCCGT
>JAHXHF010000117.1 GCA_025656895.1 gamma proteobacterium symbiont of Bathyaustriella thionipta | reverse complement strand
TGGCCGACAAACCGGTCAGCAGACCCGCCAGCAAGGTTGACATATCCAGACGCAATCCGGCCAGTACATCGGTGGTTCTTATGCCGTTTTCCCAATCGCTCAGTGCCTGGCTGTCATCTTCAGCAGGACGATTATCCAGCAGCAGTTGCAACGCTGCAGACAGGCGCTGCGCTTCTTCAGGCGAATACTCTGCTGACAGTGCTTTTAACCACTGGCGCAGTTCGGGCTCGCCAAGAGGCGCTTTCTTATCCAGATGTGAAACAACACTGACCATAGGCGGCTATGGTGTCAGTAGTGGGAGCCGATGACAAGGTTTGACTGTCTTGCCAATAGCCATAAAGTCAGTCGCATAAGGAAAAATTCCCCATCGTTCCCGGTATTATTATGTAACGGCTCAGATTGCCCCAGGCATTCGCCGAATCAGATAAAAGGCTTATTTACAGGTGTAAATAAGCCTTTTGAACATCAAACAGATGGATTACGGGTGCTCGCTAAGCCATTATCCAAGACCACAACTCAGATTACCCGGCACCGCTTCTTCAATACGCTGCGGCTTGGGCAGATCCATGCTGTTCATAATGGCCATGTAGTCTTCACGGCTGGTCGCATTGCCCAGGCGCGGATTGCTGCGTTTTTCTTCCGCAATACTGGATACTGTCAGGCCATTATAGTCATGCCCCGGATATACCCGGGTGTCATCCGCCAGTGTGAACAGTTTGCCAGTAATTGAATCCCAGGCTTTGCCGGCATCACCCGATTGAAAATCAGTCCGGCCGCTGCCACGAATGAGCAGGGCATCGCCGGTAAAAACCGCACCATCCATCAGATAACTGACATCGGTATCGGTATGTCCCGGCGTATAAAGTACCCTGATTTCTTCTTCACCCAGTTTCAGTACATCGCCATCTTCCAGTAATTGATTGGCACAATCACTGCCGCTGGCACGATGTACCGCTACCAGCGGCTTATCAGCAAAACGCCGGCGTAAATCACCCGCGCCAGTGATGTGATCGGCGTGAATGTGTGTTTCCAGCAAATAACGCAGGTTCAGGTTCAGTTCACGTATCAGTTGTTCGTCTCTATCCACCTGTTCTTTTACCGAATCAATCAAAGCTGCATTCCGGCTGGCCTCATCCCACAGCAAATAGCTGTAGGTGCTGCTGGCCGGGTCAAATAATTGTCTGATGTTGATCATTTTATGGATACTCCTGTATTGGTTCAGCAAGACTGAATATTATTGAAACCACCCAGATCATGCACCTGATCAAAACCGGCATTCTCCAACCATTGCTTGGCCATGGCGCTGCGAGCGCCGCTGGCACAATAAACCACCACCGGCTTTTCTTCTGCAAGCAGATCCTGTGCCTGATGAATCAGGTTCAAAGGCAGATTAATGGCGTTTTCAAGTGCGCCGCGGGCAAATTCCTGGGCACTGCGGACATCCACCAAATGCGCGCCCTGCTCTAACAGGCGACGGGTTTCCTGACAACGATGTTTTGCTTGAGTCATTTTTCACTTCCTTAATTTGTTTATAGGTTCATAAATATTACTAATTAAGATAATTCTAAAATAACCAAGTGATTTAGTCAACTTTAAATCTTGTATTTATTCGTCTATGCCTATGATGCATACTTCCTGCAATGCGCAAGAGTCATGTCCTGTTCCTTGATCAACGTATGAAGCAAGTCGCTATCAAGCTCAATATTGAAGTACTGGAGTAAATAAAAATGAAAGTATTTACTTATTCTGAAGCTCGTCAAAACCTCTCCAATCTATTAATAATTGCCCAAAATGAAGAGGTGGAGATTCGAAGAAAAGACGGTACTGTTTTTTCACTGATTGCAAAAAAAAGGAAGACCGCATCACCCTTCGATGTAGCCGGAATAAAAACAAAGGCTACTACTGAAAATATCCTGGATGCCGTCAGCGATTCAAGAATGAACTAAGCAAACACGCCGGGCCCCTCGTCAGACCTTTTCCACAAAATCCACCCGATTTCAAATACATCCGGGTATGGGATTCAGTTTCTGGCAATATCCAGTTTGTTCGTATTTTGAACCGGCTGCTTGAGCAGAATACGCAACTGACGGCGCTCTTCCCGTCCACTGTTGTCGGGCAGGACGAAAATGCTTGTTTTGTGGAATCGTTTGATACGAAAGCGGAGTACAACAGCATTGCCGAACAGAATTTGCGCATCGGATAGACTGGCCTGCTGCTCGGTGCCATCGGCATAATGCAACACGGTCTGTTGCGGGTCTTTGATCGACAAACGCTGCACGAATCGTCGCCCACCTGCCAACAGATGCTGATTGAATAAATACAAAGCCGATAACAGCAACATAATTTCAAGCAGAGTTTCGAAGACCAGCGCCAGGGGTAGAAAGAATACAGCGGTCATAAAAAGACACAGGCACAAAGCCAGATACCACTGTAACAGGCGCGAGGGTTTTAGTTCGATTTCAAGTGTTGAGGCGGATGTCGGCAACAAGTTGGGCAACCTTTTTGTCTGTGGGTATCTGTTGCTCCATCAGCCAGTCATACAACAGTTGATCGGGGTTTTTCAGGAAGCGGGCAAAATCAGCTTTTTGTACATCACTCATGTCGGGGTAGCGAGCTTGCAGATAGTTTTCCAGCATGAGGTCCAGTTCCAGCATGCCCCGACGGCATTGCCAGCGCAGGCGCTGGTAGTCTTGTTGTGTTGGCTGCATATTTTCTTACTGAATTCTCCTGTGGCGAAACCACAGATGCAACAAGGCCAGTAGCAATGTGGGCGGAAATACATGCAACCAATATTGAACTCCAGTATCACTCAGACCTGCGGCGCTTACCCAGTACATGGGGCCATGCCCGCCGCTGCCATAAAGCGGAAGAAAAGGCAGTGTAAACAAGGTTGCGACAATCAGGAATAACAGTACATTTCTTGTGGCCCGGTTTCTGAGCAGACAGAGTAGCTTAGCTATTAGAACAGCCAATATGGCCCATATCCCTATCGTTATCAAAAAACATCCTATAAAAAACAACACCATTTCCCATTCATCCGGCCCTTCCAAAAGACCCATCACCACATAAGCAAACATCATGTTGGCGGGCATGATCATAATGACCTGAATCAGGAAAATGACTCCCGGCAAGGCAATGACCAGCGACCAGAATAGTATGACCTGAATTCAACTCATAAGTGCATAACCGATTAAGTGTTCTTCCTTGATGCCTGTTTTTTCTTCAAAAGCCTCATAGGGTGTTTTGAAT
>JAHXHF010000182.1 GCA_025656895.1 gamma proteobacterium symbiont of Bathyaustriella thionipta | reverse complement strand
TACAGGCATTATAATCTTTAGTCCACTGAACAGTATATAGATTATTGTTTTTCTTAGGGTTTAATCGTTTTCGTTCAAACACTAAATAGTCTGCTCAGACTGGTTGCTGCCTTTGTCGCTATACAACAGGCCTCGCTCATTCTGCTGACGGCTGCTGCGGATACCGCCCAGACTTATCCATTCACCTGTTTTGCCGCTGATGGTGCTGCTGGCTGATTGTATACGGATAGCCTGCGGATGGGGGCTGAGACGATCCCGGCGGGTGTTGATTTCCAGCGTGACCCGATCACCGTTCAGACGCGGCGTCACATAAAAGCCGGTACTGACATCCCGGTATGCCTGTTCCCGCCAGCGATGTGGAACCGGATAGCCGGCTCCCTGGCGAATGGTCAGCGGTACGGAAACGCCACTGTGAATAAAGGCCGGCATGCCTTCGGTAGCTCTTACCCGGTCAGTGACCGGGCTGTCAGCCGAGCCTTGCCGCTGATCAGCACTGAGGTGGATGTTATCCGTATGCAGGCTGGCCGCAGAGGGGCCGGAAGGTCGGCCAACGCGAACCCGGCCATGTGAGCCGATACGGGCGCGGATGGCAGCACTCAGTTGTTGCAATTCTGCTTCGCTGTGCTGGCCTTGCAAAATATAGATATCCATTTGCAGCGGGTTGCGGTCAAACTGATCGACAATACGGCGGATATCGGTCAAACGCTGCGGAGCCACTTTAATGATGAGGGTGTTGCCGCGTCCGTTGATGACGCCTTTTGAACCGGCAAAAGGTTGTAGCAAAGGGATCATCTGATATGCGGTTTGATGCTGCAACTCAATGATTTCCAGTGGATAATCAGCATAGACAGGGTTGCTTGTGCGGATCAGAGCCAGCAGCATGAACAGGCCGGTAATTTTTTTATACACGTGCGTATTTCCTCGTTATGAATGGCATGAATGGCGCCAGTGCCATTTAGCTTCTATCAGATATTAAGTTGTCTTAATTCGCTGTCCCGCTCGCTTTGTTCCCACACGCGCTTGAAGAAATCACAGGCTTGCTTGATGCTGAGAGGGGCATAAAAATCGGCAGTGGCATCATAGCGTTCAAAATGTTCACGGTAAACATAGGCGACATGATCAACAATTAGCATATTGGCGAGCTGGCCGATATAGTCTTTTTGCGGTTTGCGGATTTCTATTTTACTGCTCACGCGGCGCATCAGCTCGACCAGCCTGTGACCGTTATGAATAACGCTGCGATTATCCTGCAGCAGAATCTCAACTCTGGCCAGTGGACTGTGCAGTATCAGGTTTTTGACGGCGTTAAGAAATAAATCCTGATCATAAACCAGTGCGTCCAGATCATAGCTGAATATCTGTAAAGAACGTTTGCATTGCGCGGCCATGGCGCAACTGATATCCCGAACCTCGCTGAGGCTGCTCAGTTGCAGTTTACCGGCTGATTGCCCCACTTGATAGCGCTGCAGGTTTTGTTCCAGTTCACTCATGGCGGCTCATATAGTGGTGTTCGATATGGGCTTCATAGAATACATCACCCTGACTGATGAAACCGAAAGCCTGATAAAAGCCGACAACCTGGCTCTGTGCATGCAAAAACAGGCGCTGTTTGGCCGGAATCTGCGCCAGCAGTGTCTGCAACAGGGCTGACCCCACGCCTTGTTTGCGCCATTCGCTGACAACCGCCATGCGTCCTATCCGGCCATCGGTCAATAAACGCACGCAACCTATGGCCTGTTGCCCGCCATCTTCGGCCAGCCAGTGGCGGGCGGTATTGTCCAGGCCATCCCATTCCAGGTCGGCGGGAACCTTTTGTTCGGTTATAAAAACCTGCTGGCGAATATTCATTAACGCCTGCTGATCCTGATCCCACTGCGCCTCACGAATGCGGAAAAATTTCATGTCGATTCAAAATAAAAATGACCGAGATTGAACAAGTGGTTCAATAACTCAAGATTAGCATCGTTTTCCAGCCAGGTGTCTATGAAACCGAAATGCAGGGGGCGCTGGTGGCTCAGTGCTTCCACAAATCCCCGTTCGCTGGCGGCCAGTGTGAAAGCCTGACCATTGGCAAAAATACTGATCTGATGATTTTCAAGGCTTGAGAAAAAAATTCGTGAGCCCAGGTGGCGTTGCAAAATGGAATATTTTTCAAAATCCTGCCTGAATGTGGCTACATCCAGTTTGTGTTGCGGCGGGGTGATTTCCAGTCCGGGTTTCTCGCTGCTGATATAACGGCCGAACCACTGCATGCGTTGCAGCGCACTGCTGGCCGCCATTTGCCCGATTTTCTGCTCAATCTGTTGCAAGGCCTGCGGTAGAATTTCTGCGCTGCAGGTTTGTGGTTGCAGAGCCGTATCACGGTAATATTCGGTATGCCTGCATTGTTCGGCAAGATCCTGGCAGTAATGTTCAAACATTTCCCGCCATTGGGGCGCACGGATGCCAATCGAGCAGGTCATGCAGTCATTTTCTGCAATACCCCAATGCGGAATGCCCGGTGGCAGATACAGTATGTCACCGGCTGACATCAGCCATTCCTGGTCGGCATTGAAACTGGGCAGGATGCGCAGATCAAGGCCTTCAATGTATTCATCGGTTGAGCGTGGCTGATTTTCAATACGCCAGCGGCGCTGTCCCTGCACCTGTAGCAAAAAGACATCGTATTCATCCATGTGCGGGCCGACCGAGCCCTGTCTGGGCGCGTAACTGACCATGATGTCATCAATACGCCAATCTGGAATAAAACGAAAATAGTTCAGTAAATCAGCAGCAGCTGGAACAAATTTATCCACATCCTGCACCAGCAGGCTCCAATGGGATGCGGGTAAATCGGCAAATTGCTGTTCATCAAAAGGGCCGAATAGCACCTGCCAGGGGGCCTGGCCGTCCTGCTGCAGAACGATACGGCTTTCAATGCGCTCGTCACAGGCCAGCCCGGCCAGTTCGTTTGCGCTTAGAGGACTGCTGCAACCGCTTATCGCAGCAGGCATGTACAGGGGCTGGCGTTGCCAATACTGTGCCAGAAACTGTGTTGTGCTTATGCCGGAAGGAAAGTTGAGTGTGTGCATGACTACCTGATTATTTCAAGGCGATAAGAGCCTGCTGACCGTGAAGTGATCATTATGGGTGAAATCATCTGATAAATGCCAGTACTCAACAATATGGCTAGGGCAATCGGGCTTAAAACAGCTTGATTCTAGAAATTACATAAGGTATTAGGTGTATCCTTTTGAATAAAGGGTAGACGATGAACA
>JAHXHF010000274.1 GCA_025656895.1 gamma proteobacterium symbiont of Bathyaustriella thionipta | reverse complement strand
TTTAGCCATTTTCTTTCTCCCATCAAGTTGATAGGAGTATTATCCTACAGGTGGTGGCTCAGTAGCTGAGCCTTAGGGGTAATCAGGTAAAAGTAAACTGACCATTCCACCAATCTGCGGGCCAAGTAATCCTGAAAATACCCCAGATACAATGGATACGATAAGCCAGGCGGCAACGGCATAGGCGATAAAACGTACACGCCCGAGCCTGCCTTTAAAGGCGAATATATGCACAGTTCCATAATCGGAATCGGAGCCGTTTCCAACATGACTTTGCGGGGTTTGATAGGGGTTGTCTGACATGCTTTTCTCGCTTTTTTTTTTGGTTGGGGTATTTGAAATCGATGGCTTGATTTATTCAGCGCCCGCCAGCCGGCCAAAAATTCGAAAGCCGGCGATATAGGTGCCTGCAGCCGAGCCTAGCGTGCTGAACAGAAAAACCAGCAGGGTGCGTGACACGCGGTTTTTCCACCATCCTATTAAGCGGGTTGTATCTTGTTTCAGGGTGCTGAAATCACCTATTTTGGGTTTGCGCAGATAAATTTCGGCAGCGGCTGTGACCATGCCTGCGCCGATGGTAGGGTTCAGCGAGGTAATGGGGGCGGCAACAAAGGCGGTCAGAATGGTCAGCGGGTGGGCGGCGGCTAATAATGCGCCCAGTGCAGACAGTACGCCGTTGATGAGCACCCAGTCCAGCACCAGTTGCCAGCCCAGATCCGGGCTGCGGATAAAACCAATAATAAACCCGCTGATAATAACCGCGACAATGATCCAGGGAATCAGCCTGGGCCAGCGTTTTTTTTGTGGAAGCTGATCCAGTGGTTGAATGACTTCACGCGGAGGCAGGGTTTGCTCACTAAGATAGCCTGCAGTGCCTTGCAGGTGCCCGGCTCCGATCACTACCAGGATATTTTTATGGCCATCGTTTTCGATGTCTTCACGCAAGCGGGCCGCCATGTATTGATCGCGCTCATCAATCAGGGCATGAAACAGGGCTTTCTCTTCATTGGCGAACTGGCCGAAAGTGCTCTCCAGCATATCGCCTTCTTTCAAGCGTTCAATTTCCTCTTCCGAGACTTCCTCGTCCACCACAATGCTCATGGCCAGTCCGGTCAGCAGTGTCATGCGTTTCCACCAGGGAACAGCGGCGGACACGCGTTTCAGGGTAATACCAATCTCGCGGTCAATCAGCAAAATGGGTAAACCTTTTTCTTTGGCGATGCGAATAGCGGCACGCTGCTCGGCACCGGGTTCTATGCCAAACTGGTCGGCCAGTCTTTGCTGATAGGCGCCCAGTGCCAGACTGGCAACTACCATCATTACTTTGCCTTCGCGCATGACCTGAAACAGATCCATGCGAGCCAGTGCGTCGGGGTCAAGCAAGGCGTTGTAGCGACTGGGGCACAGCTCTACGGCTACTGCATCGTAGTTTCCGCTTTCAAGCCGGCTGCTAACGGCATCGGCACTGACGCGGGAAACATGTGCGGTTCCCAACAGTTCGATACTGGCATCATGGATATGGACGGTTTTGTGGGGCTGGGTTTCTGTGCTCATGGTATGGCTGCGGTTGAAGAAGTCGTAAAACAGATGCGGCATTCTAACAGGAAGCGAAAAGCGATGCCGAAAACTGCTAACCGAATATGCTATGGTTCGCGCATTGTGTATGTGAAAAAGGTGATGCTGGAATGAAAAAAGTGTTTATTGGGATACTGATATTGCTGGCTTTGGTGGGCTGTAAGGCGATTGATGAGAAAAAACAGGCGGATAAATTGAAATATGCCATTTATTCTTTTGAAGGGGCCGCGCGCTGGAGCTATTTTGACAAAATGGCACAATTTTATGTGCCGAAAAAAGGCGAGATAATCGAAGTGCCGCTGGCTATTGAAAAGGTTCGGGTAACTGATTATAAGGTGATACAGCCGTTGGTGATGAGTCCGGATGAAAGTGAAGGTACTCAAATGGTTGAACTGGTGTATGTGTTTGATGATGAGCAGGTTATACGGCGCACACGTTTTGTGCTGCCCTGGTTTTGGGATGAGAAAGTAAAAAACTGGCGGCTGAGACCGCCTTTTCCCGAGTTTCCGCGTAACTGAGGGGCAAGCCTGCTCTGGAGTGCGCAAATGCGTGAATCCAGGGCGTTATTCTTTTCCTAACCAGCCAATTTCACGAGCGGTTTTGTTACCGACAACAGTGGAATTAAGGCTGAAAACCATTTTCCAGTGGCTGTCATCTTCGGCCAGACGCCCCGCCATGATTTCAGCCTTGTATTGCGGGTACAGTGGTTTTTTGTCGGGCCTGGCGTAGCCGGAAGGATACAGCGGCATACCGTTTTGCGGATCGTATTTGTCGCTTGCACCGACCGTGTGCAGTATTTCATGGGCAATAATGACATTGTTCTGTGCCTGCTGTTTTTTTGAGGCGAAAGCATGGATGACCCCGATCAGGCCTTTCTGCAGGCCCAGAGAATGTGGCAATACAACATTCTTTTGCGGCTTTTGATAGATGACATAAACCCGAATACGGGTCAGGCCGTCAGCATCATCATCTGAATTTTTCCACGCCCAGTAACGCAGTTTTAAACTCCACAGCATAATGCTGAAGGTCGATCCGGCTTCCGGCGGGGCGGGTGGCCGTTGGTTTTTTTGTGCTCCCGGACGAATGACAAAAGGCTGTCGGCTGTAAACCTCATAGGGTTCGCTGCGGCGGCTAAAAAAACGCTCGATAACCGAGAAACTATTGTGGTCGAGTTGATCAATGTAACGCTGCGTGCTTTGCAGTCCGTCACCATTGATGGGGTAAATAACCACCTGCAGGGGTTGCAGCCAGCTGGTGGTATGGCGTTTTTGTTCAAGCGTGTAAATACCGACAAAGGCCAGCAATATCAGCAGAAAAACAATGCGTACATTGCGAAAACTAAACAGCTTCAAAAGGCTTTCTCCTTGATGAGCGTTGCAGCATAGCGAAACTCTGGACTAAAGCCTATACGAAAATGGTTATGCACATTGCCTGGCGGGCCCTTGTCAAGTTTATTTTTTAGCGGATTGATTTTCTGTTTGCCACATTAGGGTTTACTTAAGTTATTGAAACATAAAGAGATATTTTAACTGGTGAATTTTTTTGCAATTTGTTGCGAGGCCTTGTTTTATGGGGGCTGGAGGCGTTTGTCAGCTTTTTATCCACGAACTGAAGTTTCACTGAAATCCAAATCAACCTGACAGTCAGCCATCAAGCCACCATACGCAAAAGCAGTGAAACAAAATCTTTTTCCCG
>JAHXHF010000336.1 GCA_025656895.1 gamma proteobacterium symbiont of Bathyaustriella thionipta | reverse complement strand
TAATCAGGAAAGATTTTGTTTCACTGCTTTTGCGTATGGTGGCTTGATGGCTGACTGTCAGGTTGATTTGGATTTCAGTGAAACTTCAGTAAGTAGGTTAGTCGAATGGATAAAAAGCCGCCTCAGGGCGGCTTTTTTATGCGCAAGATACAGCTTGCTGAGTTGTTACGGTTAGCAGTGACAGGCTGTTGATAATGCGGCTGTAGCAATGTACCGTCATGAAGGTGCGGATTCAGGATCATTTAAGGTGGATGTGCTGACATGGCTACTCATCGAAATCTAAGATCTTGTTGCGATCAATCCAGCACATGGTTTTGTCTCAAGGGCACCTCTATTAATCCATGGACAAGCATATTGAGTTCAAAATGAGTCAGCTCTACGTTGCAAATCTTCGCAATAGCCTGCTATTACGTGCGATTTACGCCTTGATCTGACTCATTTTGATTCTCAATCTGCAATGCCCAGAATTAATAGAGATGCCCTCAAATTGCAATTTTAAACAAAAGCGAGCAAATTTTAACCCTTGGGCATGAATAAGTCGGTAAAATCATCGCACAGGTAAGATTGTATTTTCATTAACAGCAAGGGGTTTGTATGAATGCCATTATTGATACCTTATTAAATCCATGGACCGGGTTACTGGTCGTTCTGCTATTTTTGCTCAAAAAAGGTATCTATTTTGTACCGCAAAATCAGGCCTATGTGGTGGAAAGAATGGGCAAATACAATACAAGCCTGACCGCAGGGCTGAATTTTATCATTCCTTTCATTGACAGGATTGCCTACAACCGCTCCCTGAAAGAGCAGGCTTTTGATGTTCCCAGCCAGTCCGCCATTACCCAGGATAATATTTCACTAACTGTCGATGGCATTCTGTATATAAAAGTGCTGGATGCCTACAAAGCCAGTTATGGTGTGGAAAACTATCGTTACGCGGTCACTCAGCTGGCGCAAACCACCATGCGTTCCGAGATCGGTAAAATGTCACTGGATAAAACTTTCGAGGAACGCGAGCAATTGAATGTTGCCATTGTGGATGCGATCAATGAAGCCGCTCAACCCTGGGGCGTGCAAGTGATGCGTTATGAAATCAAGGATATCGATCCACCGCGTACCGTGCTGGAGGCGATGGAGCGACAAATGAAAGCCGAGCGTGACAAGCGCGCCAGTATTCTTGAGTCGGAAGGTGAACGTCAATCGGCCATTAATGTGGCAGAAGGGCAGAAAGCATCGGTTGTATTGCAGGCCGAAGCGGATCGCCAGGAACAGATACTGCGGGCAGAAGGTGAGGCCAGGGCGATTGAGCTGGTAGCCGGGGCGAAAGCCGCCGCGCTGGATGTGATCGGTAAATCGGCTGCAACCGCAGAAGGACAGAAAGCGGTACAACTGGATCTGGCAACGGGTGCCATTGAAGCCAAACGGGCGATTGCGAAGGAAAGTTCGGTGGTGTTGATGGACGGTACGAAAACCGAGGCCGGGCAAACGGTGGCCGAAGCACTGGCCATTGTCAGTGCCATGAGTCAGACAAACATGCTCAATAAAGGGGCTTGATCAAGCCTTCAGCGAGGTAGGATTGAATGGACTATATAACAACCCATCAGGCTGAATCCTGGTTTTTACTCGGTTGCCTGCTGCTGGTTCTGGATATGACGGTCTTTGGTTTTTCTTCCGGGGTATTTCTGTTTGTCGGAATCGGTGGATTGATCACCGGGCTGTTGATGTTAGTGGGAATTTTGCCCGAAACCCAGATGGTCGGCATTGCCAGTATCGGCCTGCTTTCTGTCGCTGCGGCAGTGCTGCTGTGGAAACCGCTCAAAAAAATGCAGAAGAAGGGCGTGGTCAAGCCCGAAAACACATCCGATTTCATTGGTTATGAATTTATTCTGGCGGATGATATTTCCCCGCAACAAAACAGTCGCATTCGCTATTCCGGTGTTGACTGGCGGGTAGAGCTGGCCGCAGGAAGTGAACAGGCCGCTATCAAAAAAGGTACGCGTGTCAAAGTGATGTCGATTGATAGCGGTATATTCAGAGTCGGCTTAGCGGCTTTGGATTGAAGTCTCTGGCTGTTTTGAAAGTCGGGCAGGCAGGATGATGGATGCATAAATCTGCTGCTCAGGCTAATCTGGAGGCATTGAGGCGGCATCAAAGCCTGCTGAAACAGTGTCGTTTGTGCCCGCAGATGATCGGCCCGGTGATAACAGGGCAACCGGTTTATTCGCCCATCATGCTATTCGGTCAGGCGCCGGGTGACCGGGAAGGAGCCCTGGGTCGCCCCTTTGCCTGGACGGCCGGAAAAACCCTGTTTCGCTGGTTTGAGAGCATTGGTGTGGATGAGGCAACTTTCCGTGCAAATGCTTACATGGCAGCCGTATGCCGCTGTTTTCCCGGCAAGAATCCAAAAGGCGGCGACCGGGTGCCGGACAAGACAGAAATCAATCACTGTAGTCAGTGGCTGGCTGCCGAGGTGGCTTTGCTGCAGCCGCAATTACTCATACCGGTGGGCAAGCTGGCGATTGCTCAACTGACACCGGTGAGCAAGCTCACCGAAGTGATCGGTCGGCCACTGCGTTTGAGCTGGCATGCTCAGGAGGCCGATGTGATCGCCCTGCCGCATCCTTCCGGTGCTTCAACCTGGCACAGGACCGAGCCGGGAAAAACCCTGCTGCAGGAAGCGCTGCAGCTGATCAAGGCGCATCCGGCCTGGCAGCAACAATTCCTTATCCTATCCAGTAACGTCCACCGGCGCCCACCACAACCGTAAGCAGGCCAATGATCAGATTAAAGCCGATCAAACGACGAATCTTGGCCAGCATGATACCGGCAAATTCCCAACTCTGTTCGGCAACAGCGCGCCGCAGTTTAATGTAACGGGCAAAGAAAACATGGCCGTAGATCAGCATCATGATAATGGCCAGCCCGGTCATGATATGAATGTACAGGGGCAGACCTTTGAAACCTGAATAAATCATAAAAATCATGCCGTAGCCGCTTGCCAGAACCCCGATCAGGCTGGCGGTCACCCAGGGGAAAAAGCGCTTGAACACGCCCGCCCACAAAGTCAGACGTTGCGGTGCTTCCAGCACCGAAGCGGCAACCGGACGCAGCGCCATCCAGGCGAAAAACATGCCGCCTACCCAGATAACGACAGACAGTACATGCAGAGCGATCAGGATGGAGTTCATAGCAGGATTCCTTATAAGTAAGTGTTTATATAGTGTTTGAACGAAAACGATTAAACCCTAAGAAAAACAATAATCTATATACTGTTCAGTGGACTAAAGATTATAATGCCTGTATC
>JAHXHF010000094.1 GCA_025656895.1 gamma proteobacterium symbiont of Bathyaustriella thionipta | reverse complement strand
CTCTGAAGCATTGGCGTTGGTATTTATAGGGCAATTGCCAGCATTTACTCAGTGAGCTGGAATTTTTGATAAAGTACGCTGAGTAGTTACGCCAGAGATACGGAAAAAAATTCATAGGCAGAGTATAGGGCATCTCTAATCATTCTGTTTGAGTAGAGGGCACCTCTATCTATTGATCCGTGGACAAGCATGGTGAATTCAAGCTGAATAGCAGACTGAAGCGTTACTCATTGGATGCCCGGCTAGTCTGACCTCAGCACGTCTATCTCAATGAGCAAATTGAACACCACATGCAAAGCCGGCTGCAAGCGATTAGAATAGCGCTTCACTCAGACAGGAATAGCGCCATGCTTGATGATTTTACCCAGCAATGTATCCATCGCGATAAAGAGCTGCGCAGCCGCGTTAAATTACTTGGCACCCTGTTGGGCAATGTGCTGAAACGGGTCGAGGGGCTTTCAACCTTCCAGACGGTCGAACGCTTGCGCAAAGGCTATATCAGCCTGCGTAAAAAAGAAAATCCGCAGCTGCGTCAGCGTATGGAGCGCATTATCAACAATCTGCCGGAAGAAAAACTGACCCCGGTGGTGCGTGCTTTTTCCATTTATTTCAAGCTGATCAATATTGCCGAAGAAAGTTTTCAGCACACTCAGAGGCGCAAACTGCGCAAACGTCGCGCGCCCACCTGGTCGGGTTCTTTCTACAATACCTTTCTGCAAATGCGCAATGCCGGCGTCACTGCCGATAAACTGCAAACCATTCTGCAGGCGCTGGATTATCGTCCGGTTTTTACCGCGCATCCAACCGAAGCCAAACGCCGTACCATCATGACGCTGCTGCGCCAGCTTTTTGAAATGACCGAGTCACTGGACAATCCTACTCTGAGCAAAGCAGAACGACAAAGACAGATTGAACAACTGGAGGCGGCTATACAGGTTTTGTGGAAAACCGATGAAGTGCGCTCAAGCCGGCTGGAAGTTCGCAGTGAAATCAAAAACGGTCTGTATTATTTTCATCAATGTCTGTTTGATGCCATACCCACCACTTACAGACGCATGCATAATGCCATTCAGCAAATCTGGGCCGATGACCCCGATGGCCCGGCCATTGAAATACCCGCCTTTATCAACTTTGGTTCCTGGATTGGCGGTGACCGCGATGGCAACCCCTTTGTGACCCCGGAAACCACCATGCTGGCATTGCGTATGCAAAGCCAGACCATCACCAGCGAATACATTGATCGCCTTTCCAGCCTGATTGACCAGCTGACTTTCTCAGCCGATTTCAGCCAGCCATCCGAGGCTCTTCTGGACAGCCTGCAGGCCGATGAAAGTTTCTGTAAAAAACTGCTTTGTGATGAGCCCGATCGTTTTGCGAATGAGCCCTACCGGCGCAAGTTGTTCATTATGCGACAACGCCTGAGTGGACGACTGCAATGGCTGGAATGCCTGATTGATGGTGAAGAAGCCACAGAACAACCCCCCGGATATGATGATGAAAAAGCCTTTCTGCATGATTTGCGCCTCATAGAGCAATCACTCATCAGCCATGATGATCAAGCCACCGCTGAACAGGGACTGCTGGATCTTATCTGGCTGGCGCGCTCTTTCGGTTTTTATCTGTCGCATCTGGATATACGTCAGGAATCTACCATTCATTCAAACGCGGTAGCCGATATACTCAGCCAGTACGAGGTGGATTATCTGACCCTGAATGAAGATGAACGTTTGCAAACCCTGTCTAATCTGCTCACCTTTGACAAGGAGCTGCACATAGACCGCCAGCGTTTGCAGGAAGATACGCGCAACACCCTGGCGGTGTTTGATGTGATTACCCGCATGCGTCAACAGATCAGCCCGCACTGCATTGGCAGCTATGTTATTTCCATGACACATCAGGCCAGTCATATCATGGAAGTCATGCTGCTGGGCGCACTCAGTGGTCTGGTGGGCAAACAGCAGGGAAAATGGCATTGTTCGCTGACCGTTTCGCCGCTGTTTGAAACCATTGAAGATTTGCTGCATACCGAGCAGGTTCTCAGTCACCTGTTTGAAAACCCTGTCTACCGTGAACTGCTGGCGGCCAACGGCAACCTGCAGGAAGTCATGCTGGGCTATTCCGACTCGGCCAAGGAAGGCGGCATTACCGCTTCTTCCTGGAATTTATATGAAGCGCAAAAAACCATACTTGCGCTGATCGACAAACACGGCCTGCAATGCCGTTTGTTTCATGGTCGTGGCGGCACCATAGGCCGTGGTGGCGGCCCTACCCATGATGCCATTCTGGCACAGCCCAGCGGCACGGTAAGAGGCAAAATCAAATTTACCGAACAGGGTGAAGTGCTGTCTTATAAATACAGTAACCGTGAAACGGCTTCTTATGAACTGGCCATGGGCATAACCGGCCTGATTGAAAGCAGCGTCAGCCTGATTGCAGACATTGCCTCTGACCGCAATGATGATATGGCGATTATGGATGATCTGGCCGCCAGTGGCGAAAAAGAATTCAGACAACTGACCGATAACAGCGAAGCCTTTCTGGATTATTTCTACGAAGCCACTCCGGTAAGTGAAATAGCACTGATGAATATCGGCTCACGCCCTTCACATCGCAAAAAAAGCGATCGTTCAAAGTCATCGGTACGCGCTATTGGCTGGGTCTTCAGCTGGGCACAATCACGTCACACCCTGCCTGCCTGGTATGGTATCGGCAGTGCCTTGCAGCAATGGCGCGGCAATGAACTGGATCGGCTGGTTAAATTGCAAACCATGTACCAGCGCTGGCCTTTTTTTCGTGCCCTGCTCAGCAACGCGCAAATGGCTCTGTTCAAGGGCGACATGAATATTGCCGGGGAATACGCGCAGTTATGTGCGGCTGACGGTGCTATGGATATTTATCAACGCATACGCCAGGAATACGACATAACCTGTCAGCAGATTGTTGAAATTGCCGGTGTCACCCGGCTGATGGAAGAAACACCTACGCTGCGCCTGTCGCTCAGCCGCCGCAACCCCTATCTTGACCCGTTAAACCATATCCAGCTTTCGTTGCTGAAACGTTATCGTCAGCAGGAACAGGATGAGAACCTGCAACAGGAAATTCTAAATCCGCTGCTGCGCTCAATCAATGCCATAGCGGCCGGTATGCGGAATACCGGCTAATGGTTCCTCTACAGGCTGAACAGAGACACTGTTCAGCCTGCGGGTTTATTGGTAGGATTCGGGTTCTATCATGGCAGGAATGACTTTGCCGTTCATCAACACAACATAAACCTGATAACGGTGGCTATGGGTTCCTCTGACC
>JAHXHF010000312.1 GCA_025656895.1 gamma proteobacterium symbiont of Bathyaustriella thionipta | reverse complement strand
GCTAGAAAAGGTCGAGGCATTGCTTCCCTGGAACATGAAGGAAGTATTATTCTGAAATGGGGTTAAGAGGGCTGATTCTTTGGCGCTTACCCAGTTAACGCAACTGCCGGGAGTCGCCTCGGTCGGAGTATCGGGTGATCGAAAATGGGAAATATGGGTGGTGGTTGATCCGGCGGTGCTGGCAGCGCGCTCCTTGTCACTGACCGATATATCTCGCGCATTGCGCACCAATCTGCGTGATTTACCCGGTGGCTCAATCAAATCAGAATCGGGCGATATTCGACTGCGTGGCATGGGCGTAGTGCCGGATGCTGATAAAATGGCGCAGATACCCTTGCGCAATAATCTGGCCGGTGGCGTTTTACGCCTGGGTGATGTGGCCAGCATTCAGCGCCGTCTGGAAGAAGCGCTGACGCTGGGACGTTTTAACGGCAAGGCCGCTGTCAACATGACGGTCAGCAAAACGGCCGATGCCTCAACCATTGAAGTGGCGCAACGGGTTCGGGATTATTTGCAGGAACTGCGTCCGAAATTGCCAGCCAGTGTCAATGCCGGGCTTTTCAGTGATCTTTCGATTTATGTCAAAACCCGCTTGCAAACAGTCACTTCATCCGGTCTGGTCGGGCTTGTGCTGGTGCTGTTATCACTCTATCTTTTATTGAATTTCCGGGTCGCTTTTATCACCGCTTTAGGCATACCGGTGTCTTTTCTGGTGGCGATTATCATTATTTCGCTGCTTGGCTACAGCATCAATATGATCTCGCTGTTTGCCTTTCTGATTGCGCTGGGGCTGATCGTGGATGACGCGATTATTGTTACCGAAAATGTGTATCGGCATATCGAAAATGGTGAAAATTCTGAAGATGCCGCCCGTATTGGAGCCAAGGAAGTATTCTGGCCGGTGGTCGCCTCCACCGCAACCACCATCGCGGCCTTTACGCCCATGTTTGCCATTGGCGGCACCATGGGGGCTTTTATAGCGGTCATTCCGGCGATAGTCAGCGCTTCTCTGACGGGTTCTTTAATGGAAGCTTTCGGAGTATTGCCATCACATGCCAGTGAATGGCTGCGTACCAGAAAGAGCAGCCGGAAAAAATCCCGCATCGACTGGAAAAAGCTCAATCAGCGCTATACCGATTTATTACGTTCGTCTTTGCATACGCGTTATTTTACCGCTTTGATCGCGGTCGGTTTGCTGCTTGTATCGCTACTGTTTGCGGCGACCCGTCTGCCTTTTTTATTGTTCGGCACAGTAGAGGTCGGGCAGTTTTTTATCAATATTGAAACACCTAACAGCTATTCAATAGATGACTCGGCTAAATTGGCGCGCCTGCTGGAAAAAGAGGTTTTCGCGGAACTGGAAGACAATGAACTGAAAACCCTGCTGACCAATGTGGGCGTTACTTTTATTGATTTTCACCGGGTGCGTTTTGGCAGCCAGTACATCCAGCTCATCATTGATCTGGAAAAAACCCGTCCGCAGGGCTTTATCGAACGCTGGGTAGCACCTGTGGTAAGCATGAAATTCAAGCGAGAAGGTTCGCGGCAGCGTTCCACCAATGACATCATCAATCGCCTGCGTGATCGTATTGCCGGTATTCCGGGCGTGGTACGCATGTCGGTGATGCGTCCACAGGGCGGGCCGGCCGGTTCCGATCTGGAAATAGGCATCAGTGGTGATGACGTGGGGCAGTTACAGCAACTGGCACTGGAAGTTCGTGATTATGTGCAGCAGATAGCCGGTACTTACGATGTGCGTCAGGACATGGATCCGGGGAAAACCGAATATCGTTATCAGCTTAATGAGCGCGGTCGCCAACTGGGACTGACGCAAACCGATCTGGCAGAAGCGGTACGTACCGGTTTTCTGGGGCTGGAAGCTGTATATGTTAACTGGCAGGACAAACGTATTCCGGTACGTCTGATTTATGATGATAGCTCACGCCATAGCTCAGCTGCACTGGATGAACTGCAACTGGTAACCCCCACGGGCAGCACCGTGTATTTGAATGAAGTGGCCTCTATTGAAACAGCGCGGGGTTATAACACCATCAACCGCCGCGATATGAAACGCATGGCGAAGGTGATTGGAGAAGTCGATAAAGCGGTTACCACACCCAATCAGGTCATCGCATTGATAAAAACCAAATTTGCACACTTATCCGAACAGCATCCGGGTTATCAATTATTATTTCTGGGCTCAAAAAAGAAAGCCGCAGAATCCATTACCGACATTAAAGGCGCATTGATTATCGCGCTGGCGATTATATTTTTTATTCTGGCCTCGCTGTTTCGCTCTTTGCTGGACCCTTTTGTGGTCATGCTGGCGATACCTTTCGGTGCCATCGGCGTCATCGTTGGCCATGTGATTTTTAACATACCGATCCAGTTTTTATCCATGATCGGCTTTCTGGCGCTAACCGGAATTGTGGTGAATGACTCACTGATTCTGGTCGATTTTGCGCACAAACTGCGCGATAAAGGCTGGGATCGAGTGGATGCCATGGTGGAAGCCGGACGTATTCGTATCCGTCCCATTCTGCTGACCAGTATTACCACCTTTCTGGGCATATCGCCGCTGATCTTTTTTGCCAGCGGGCAAACCGCCTTTTTATCACCCATGGCCATCAGTCTGGGATTTGGCCTGCTGTTCGCAACCGCTCTGATTCTGCTGGCACTGCCCAGCTTTTATATGATTGCCGATGACCTGCGGCAATGGAGCCGGGGATTGTTGCAGGCACAGAAATAAACAGGCGGCTGTTCTTCTCTATCTGCTGAATTTTATCTCCGCAAACGCAAACAGGCGAACCCGAAGGTTCGCCTGTTTGTTACTACAATGCCGAACGAAAGTCGGCTAATCACAAAATGTGATTATTTGGCAGCAGGAGCAGCCGGTGCAGCAGGAGCAACCGGTGCAACTGGAGCGCCATAAGGAGCATAGCCATAAGGAGCATAGCCATAAGGAGCGCCATAACCATAGCCGTTGTAACCGTTGTAACGGTTGTAGTAGTCATTGTAGCCACGGCCATAACCGTTACCACGGGCATTGGCGTTGCCAGACATGCTGAAACCGAAATCTCCGGAAGCATCACCAGAACCGTCGCCCCAACCGTTGTTGCCCCAACCATTGTTCCAGGGACCGCCCCAGGCGGCAGCAGAAGCAGTGATCAAAGCAGCTGCAGCTGCGATTTTTACAATCTTGCTCATATCGATATCCTTAATCTGAAGTTTCACTGTTTTTTTAAGAATCTTGTTTGGCAAAAACCATTCATAAGCATGCTCATGCTACCGATAGAAATAACTTATAA
>JAHXHF010000107.1 GCA_025656895.1 gamma proteobacterium symbiont of Bathyaustriella thionipta | reverse complement strand
CGGGAAAAAGATTTTGTTTCACTGCTTTTGCGTATGGTGGCTTGATGGCTGACTGTCAGGTTGATTTGGATTTCAGTGAAACTTCAGCTGTTGATTACCCTGGCCGTTATTCTGGCTCTGATCTTTATCAATCGCGGGTTGAAGCCTTTACGGGCATTGCGTGCCTCTGCCGAGTTGGCAGTACGTCAGGGTCATCTGCAGCAGGTGGAAGAAGCACGCGGTCATCCGGAAATATTATCCGCCATCCGTTCCTTCAATCACATGGTTCGGGTAATTAAAAAAGAAATTCGTGAAAGTGAAATGGCGCGCACCGCACTGGCAGCTGCCAAGTTGCAGGCTGAAGAACACGCGCAGCAGATGTTTCGTGAAAAAGAATTTTCCCACATCACTCTGGAATGTATTGCCGATGGTGTGATCACCACCAACGAACACGGCCTGCTGAACTATATGAACCCGCTGGAAGGAAAGTGATGCGCTGGATCAAACCGTTTCAGTAGTGGTGGATATTCAGGATGAACTGTCTGATGATACGCTGGCCGAGGTCATCGACAAGATTCCAGCCAGCCGGGGTGGAGAAGCGGTCAAATTGACAACCGCTATTTTAAGCGCCCGCGATGGCAGCAAACGCAGTATTGAACTGGCTGTTTCTGAAATGCTGAATCATTCCGGGCAACATATCGGCATGGTCATGGTGTTACACGATGTCACTTCGGAACGCGAGTTATCCCGTCAGTTAAGCTATGAAGCCACACATGACGCCTTAACGGGCCTGATCAACCGTTATGAATTTGAGCGTGGCGTGACACGCCTGATTGAAAATCCGCTGACAGACGAAGATAAACATGTCCTGTGTTACCTCGACCTGGAACAATTCAAAGTGGTCAACGATACCAGTGGTCATGTGGCCGGAGATGCGCTGTTAAAACAAATAACCATGACTCTGAAGAGTATGGTCAGAAAAAGAGACATGCTGGCGCGTCTGGGCGGGGATGAATTCGCTCTGCTGTTCGAACATTGTGATCTGCAGCACGCCCGGCAAGTGGTACAACAAATTATTGATGCCATCCGCGAGTTTCGTTTTGTGTGGGAAGACAGCACCTTCAGCATCGGCTGTAGTTTTGGCATTGTACCTTTTACTCCCTACAGCGGTACGCTCACCAGTTTGCTGTCAGAGGCTGATGCCGCCTGTTACATGGCCAAGGATGCCGGTGGCAATCGCATGCAGATATACCGGCCTGATGATGACGAAATGCTGCAGCGGCATGGAGAAATGCGCTGGGTAACAAGAGTTACACACGCACTCAGCCATGAACGGCTGCAACTCTACGGCCAACCCATTAAAGCCATAGGTGCGCCCTTTGCCGATGTAAAATATATAGAAGTTCTGCTGCGTATGCGGGATGAAAAAGATCAGGTAGTGTCACCCTCTTCCTTTCTGCCCGCCGCAGAACGCTACAACCTGGCGCCCACGCTGGATCGCTGGGTGGTTGAGAAATCCCTGCAGATACTGGCCGACGTGGACAAGAGCAAACTGGGTATCAGTATCAACCTGTCAGGCCGCTCATTGGGCAGCCAGGGCTTTTTGCAGTTTGTACTGGACTGCCTTGAAAAAGTGGTGATGGAGCCCGATTGCCTGGTGTTTGAACTGACCGAAACCGCCGCCATATCCAATCTTTCCGAAGCGCGTATCTTCATGACGGAGCTGAAAAAACGCGGCTGTCGCTTTGCGCTGGATGATTTTGGCAGCGGTTTATCCTCTTTCGGCTATCTGAAAAACCTGCCAGTTGATATTCTTAAAATAGACGGTGTTTTTGTACGTGATATTGTAGATGACGAAATCGACTACGCCATGGTCAAATCCATTAACGATGTAGGCCACGTCATGGGCATGAAAACAGTGGCTGAATTTGTGGAATCAGAAGCCATTCTAGACGCACTGAGCGAAATAGGCGTGGATTTTGTGCAGGGCTACGCCATTGCCAAACCCGCACCAATAGAGCAGTGGATAGAACAGGTTTCCAAAGCATAAAAAAACGGGCGGCCAAAGCCACCCGATAATGCAGGAGTTACAATGAAAATCAGAGCGCGTTTATACCCGCTCTAACCACTCAGACAGGTATTCAATAGAAAAGTTCCTCCAAAATGACTCGATTTTTTAGAGAACACCCCCTCGTTCCCATGCTCCGCGTGGGAATGCATACCAAGCCTGCTGCCATCACAATACAAGCGATGAAATGCACCAGCTCAAACTCAGGTGGTTTTCCAGAACACTAATAAGACTTAAAATCCGTATGCATTCCCACGCAGGAGCACCCCAAGGGCATTTCCTACGGGCACGTGGGAACGAGAGAAAACTCAGAATCCATATGTATTCCCGCAGGCACATGGGAGCAAGGAATATCCGCAAAATAATCTCCACATCCAGCCCCCTCAAACTCAGGTAGAATAACCCGGCCTGAAATAATAACGGATACACAACGGCATGAGCCTGTTCCAGCCAAAAATCATCCAAAAAGCACTGCAAGGGCATCAGCCGGACACTATTCCGCAAGAACATCGGTCCATACTGCAAAACTGGCAACAAAGCATTCAATGCGGCCTGCTGCACAGCCAGAACGAAGTAGCCGTACATGCCCCCTTTACGCAAAACATCATGGCAGCAGTGCTTGGTTATCAAACCATTGGCCAGGGTGAAAGCTGGACCATAGCGCGCGAATACGGCATTGCCGGCGGCGCGGTTGATCTGGCGCTTGGACATTTCAGTGCCGATAAAAGCAGTGATCAGGTGATCGCCCCGTTTGAGCTGAAAGGCGCCAAAACCAAAGACCTGGATGCCATCATGCCCGGGCGTCACAAAACCCCGGTGCAGCAAGCCTGGGAATACGCGCGCGACATCAAAGGCGCGCAATGGGTACTGGTCAGCAATTATATAGAACTGCGTCTGTACGCGGTCAGCGAAACCTCGCTGGTTTATGAGGCCTTTAACCTGGCCGAACTGACCGAGCCACAGGCCTACGCCAAATTCATACGGCTGCTGCACGCCGACAACCTGCTCAGCGGCAAAACGCTGCAACTGCTGCAACAAAGCCAGCAGGCCGACAAAGACATCACCATCCAGCTGTATCAGGACTACAAAGCCCTGCGTGAATTTCTGTTGGCAGAACTCATTAAAGACAACCCGCAACAGCCGCCGCAACAACTGCTAAAACCCGCGCAAAAACTGCTGGATCGTTTTCTTTTCATGGCCTTTGCCGAAGACAAGGGGCTGATTCCACAAAATAGTGTTTGAACGAAAACGATTAAACCCTAAGAAAAACAATAATCTATATACTGTTCAGTGGACTAAAGATTACCTGATTACCCCTAA
>JAHXHF010000113.1 GCA_025656895.1 gamma proteobacterium symbiont of Bathyaustriella thionipta | reverse complement strand
ATAAACGAGGAAATAGTGTTCCCCTCTTTAGCAAAGAGGGGCCAGGGGAGATTTCTTTCTCGTACCCATGATTTTCGTGGGAATGCATACGGAATTTGAACCTTGTAGCCGCTCTGAAAAATCGGCTGATGCTGGACTGGCGCATTCCATAGCTTGCAAGGTGCTTACTGGTGGCCTGGTATGCATTCCCGCAAATTAATTGTTGCATAAGTAACAGCAGTTCTAATGATGGCTTCGGTAATAAAAAGCATGGAATAGTAAATCCCCCTTAGTCCCCCTTTTTCAAAGGGGGAGACAGTAGCATCCTTTTTCTCGTTCCCATGATTTTCGTGGGAATGCATACGGACTTTGAACCTTGTAGCTGCTCTGAAAAACCGGCTGATGCTGAACTGGCGCATTCCATAGCTTGCAACGTGCTTACTGGTGGCTTGGTATGCATTCCCACGTATAATATCCCAAGGGCATTTCCTTCGGGCACGTGGGAATGAGGAAAATCAACAATCACAGTATGATCTTTGCCAGGCAGAGCAACATCGTAATGAATTACAGGTAATTCGACTGTCAGCAGCATAAGCAGATCACAAGGCACTGAATTATTCAGTTGCTTAAAAAATCAGACTGTCAGTGCTTTTTCCAGCCGGTTCATGGCTTCTGTCAGTATTTCCAGCCCGGTGGCGATGGAAATGCGTATGTGTCCGGGCGAGCCGAAGGCAGAGCCGGGAACCAGTGCGACCCCGGCTTGTTCTATCATGTATTCCGCCAGGCTGTTGTCGTCGTTGATGTGTTCCAGGTGGTTCATGACACCTTCAATATTGGGGAATAGATAAAAAGTACCATCAGCCGGCAGACAGTCAATTCCTGGCATGGCGTTGAGGCGCTGCAGCACGTAGTCATGGCGCTGTTTGAAGTGCTTTAGCATGTCCTGAATGCAGTCTTGTGGGCCGCTGAGTGCGGCTACTGCGGCAGCCTGTGAGATGGAAGCCGGGTTAGAGGTACTTTGCGATTGAATCTTTTTCATGGCTTTGATCAGATCAGCCGGGCCGCCGGCATAACCGATGCGCCAGCCGGTCATGGAATAGGCTTTGGAGACACCGTTTAATACGATGGTGCGTTCCAGCAGGTCCGGGCAGGCGTTGACAAGGTTGCAGAAGGGGGCTTCTGTCCACAGGATGTGTTCGTACATGTCATCGGTGGCTATCAGCACATGCGGGTGCTGCCGCAGGACTTCTCCCAGGGCTTGCAGTTCGGCCAGGCTGTAGGCGACTCCGGTGGGGTTGGAGGGGCTGTTGAGTACCACCAGGCGTGTTTTGGCGTTAATGCTTTCGGCCAGTTGCGAGGCGATAATCTTGAAGTGTTGTCCGGCATCGGCCCGCACAATAACCGGCCTGGCGCCCGCCAGCAGGCACATATCGGGATAAGATACCCAGTAGGGGGCCGGTATGATGACTTCATCACCGGGGTTCAGCAGCGCCTGTGCCAGATTATAAAAACTTTGCTTGCCGCCGGAAGACACCAGGATTTGCTCTGGCGTATAATGCAGTTCGTTATCGCTGGCGAATTTGTCCATTATGGCCTGCTTCAGTTCGGGCGTGCCATCTACTGCGGTGTATTTGGTTTGTCCATTATGAATGGCTTTGATGGCGGCCTGTTTGATGTGTTCCGGGGTATCAAAATCGGGTTCTCCCGCTCCCAGGCCGATAATATCCTTGCCGGCGGCGCGCATTTGCTGTGCGCGCGCTGTTATGGCCAGTGTGGGCGAAGGTTTGACAGATTGTACTCGGTCGGACAGTTGAATATTCATTCGCGGGCTCCTGGTAATCTGGCCTAATCATAGCTGAACAAACAGAAGCAAAGAAACCTTATGTCAAAAGAATTTGCGCTGAATTCGAAATTTGCGCCGGCGGGTGATCAACCGCAGGCTATTCGTGAGCTGGTCGAGGGGCTGAATCATGGTGAAGCCGGCATGACCTTGCTGGGCGTAACCGGTTCCGGCAAGACTTTTACCATAGCCAATGTGATTCAGCAGTTGCAGCGTCCGACCCTGATTATGGCGCCGAATAAAACCCTGGCAGCCCAGCTGTATGGTGAAATGCGTGAGTTTTTTCCGCATAACTCGGTGGAATATTTTGTTTCTTATTATGATTATTATCAGCCGGAAGCCTATGTGCCGGCTTCTGATACTTTTATAGAAAAAGATGCTTCCATCAATGAGCATATCGAGCAAATGCGTTTGTCGGCTACCAAGGCGCTGCTGGAACGTTCGGATACCATTATTGTGGCTACGGTTTCATCCATTTACGGTCTGGGTGATCCGCAGTCTTATCTGAAAATGGTGCTGCATCTGGATCGTGGTGACCAGATTGATCAGCGCCAGCTGTTGCGCCGCCTGGCCGAACTGCAATATACGCGCAACGAGGTGGAGCTTCATCGTGGTACTTTTCGGGTGCGCGGTGAAGTCATTGATATTTTTCCGGCAGAATCGGAAAAAGAAGCAGTGCGGGTTGAACTGTTTGATGATGAGGTGGAAAACATTGCTTTGTTTGACCCTTTGACCGGAGAAATTATACAGCGCCTGCCGCGTTATACGCTGTACCCCAAAACTCATTATGTGACGCCAAGGGATACCTTGCTGGGGGCTATTGATCACATCAAACTGGAACTGCGCGAGCGCCTGGAGCAACTGTACGGGCTGAACAAACTGGTAGAAGCGCAACGTCTGGAGCAGCGCACCCGCTATGATATTGAAATGATTCGTGAGCTGGGCTATTGCTCGGGCATTGAAAACTATTCGCGTTATCTGTCGGGCCGGGAGCCGGGTGAATCGCCCCCCACGCTGTACGATTATCTGCCGGATGATGCCCTGCTGGTGCTGGATGAAAGCCATGTGACCGTGCCACAGGTGGGTGGTATGTATCGTGGTGACCGTTCGCGCAAGGAAACACTGGTAGAATACGGTTTTCGTCTGCCATCGGCGCTGGATAATCGTCCACTCAAGTTTGAAGAATTTGAACGTAACGCGCCGCAGACCATTTATGTTTCCGCCACCCCGCGTGATTACGAACTGGAACACTCGGGCGCGGTGGTAGAGCAGGTGGTACGCCCGACCGGGCTGGTTGACCCGCAGGTGGAAATTCGTCCGGTAGCCACACAAATGGATGATTTGCTGTCAGAAGCCAACCAACGTGCCGCCATTAATGAACGTGTGCTGGTAACCACCCTGACCAAGCGCATGGCCGAGGATCTGACCGATTATCTGACCGATCATAATGTACGCGTGCGCTATCTGCATTCAGACATAGATACGGTCGAGCGGGTTGAGATTATTCGTGATTTGCGCCTGGGTGAATTTGATGTGCTGGTGGGCATTAACCTGTTGCG
>JAHXHF010000072.1 GCA_025656895.1 gamma proteobacterium symbiont of Bathyaustriella thionipta | reverse complement strand
TCACCGGAGTTTTCACTTGTTTTTAAACAAAAAAACACCGTTTTTCTTAATTATTTCAATGGGTTGGCGTTTATGGACGGTAACTAACTATGCTGCCAGAAAAGAAATGAAGATGGATAGCAAAGGATTGATCCAGCTACTGAAGGACGACAAGGCGCAATTGGTTGATATCCGCTTTCCTGAAGAATACGCCGCATGGAAGGTCGGGCCTTCAATAAGCATCCCATTGAACGAGTTGCCAACACGATTAAATGAAATTGATAGAACCAAGATCATTGTAACCGCCTGTCCACATAAAGACAGGGCAACCATCGCGATGGTTTACCTTCGTTCAAAAGGAATCAAAGCAAAGTACCTGACAGATGGTTTAATCGGTCTTGCTGAAAACTTGCGGGGTGATAATGCCAAAAGCTTAATCGAGTCGCTTAAGAAAACCAAATAATGTAGTGGTGTGTCAGTCACGGAACCGCCTGTGAAGGAAAAACATTTAATAACCGGATTGGCTGGTTACGTGCAGCAGTGTTGGGCGCTAAGAGAAACAGGGCGTGAGTAGTTGCAGTGTTAACCCTGACAGCCGGTTGCCGGTGTTGCATGTCCGTTTTTTGGGCCGTGGAGAAGATGCCATGCGCATGGAAAAGCGTCTAAACTGTGCCGGCAGGGCACTGGGAGTTAAAGTCAAAATTGATTGGCAACCCAGTCGGCACGGGGAACTTGTCGTCTATGTCGGAGATAAAATATTGATAGACCATCTGGTGCAGACCACTGAACTGGAAATCATGCTCAAATCCTTCATTGAGCATACTATCAGCGAGTCCTGAAAAATGAGCGCGCATTCTCACCAACACAATGTACCTGAAAGTGGCAGGCGCTTGGCAGTTGTTATTATCCTGAACTTTATAATCACGATTACGGAGATTATTGGCGGAGTCATTTCCGGAAGTCTGTCATTACTATCAGATGCTCTGCATAATTTCAGCGATGGCATTGCAGTGATTATTGCCTGGATTGCAATCCGTCTGGATGCCCGACCTCGTTCCGAGCTACACACGTTTGGCTTGAAACGTGCTCAAGTGCTTGCTGCGGTCATCAATGCAGGTGCATTGGTAGCGATCAGCGTCTATTTGTTTATCGAAGCCTCGCATCGTTTCAATGACCCCCACCCGATCAGTGGTGTATTAATGTCAGCTGTCGCTACCATCGGCCTGGTAGCCAATATACTGGGTACCTGGTTGTTGCACCGTGGCTCCAAACAGAACATGAACCTCAAGGCAGCCTATCTGCATCTGCTCTCTGACGCGATTTCCAGTGTAGGTGTGATTCTGGGTGGCTTGGCCATCGCGTTTTGGAATGTACACTGGATTGACCCTGTTTTGACTATTTTGATTGGTTTGTATGTACTCAAGGAAAGCCTGCATATATTATGGCGTTCATTAGGTATTTTTATGTTGGCAACACCACAAGGCTTATCATTAACTGAAGTCCGCGAAGCAGTTTTGTCAGTCCTGGATGTAAAAGGGACTCATCATATTCATCTCTGGGAAGTGGCGGAGCAGGATATTCATTTCGAGGCACATATTGAAGTCGCTGATCAACCGTTACACGATACAGAAACTATACGTCATGCGATTGAAAAAATATTGCATGATCAGTTTGAAATTACCCATGTGACCCTGCAAATAGAACCCATTGGCGGGAAATGTTCGACGGCTGACCTGTTCTGAATATGTTAAGGAGGAATGTTCAGGTCTTGTTTTTTGCTTGCTGCAAAATAGCAATGGGGTGCTATTGGATTGATAATAAAACCCGACGATCAATGAATATCAAGGCAATACTTTATTTACCCCGCAAACTCTTCCTTTTATACAGGTTTTACTACGGCCTTGTTATAGGTCAGTTGTCATTCAGCCAATAATAATAGGGCGGGATATGGCTCGGGTTGCCGCCTATTAATGTAAAGAGTTGCCGAATAAATACTTTAGTGGTTTGGGGTTCTCAACACTGGTAGCATGGTATTGAGCCGCAGTGGTACGTGATCCGTAAACCCGACGGTGTGGGAGGAGGGATGTCGTGAGGCAACCCCCTATCCAGATTATGTGCTAAAGAAAGCCCCGATGAATTTTTCAAAATATAATGAGTTGGAGGAATAATGGATCCCGAAAAATTAATGACTGGAATTTCAAATGAAATAGAAGCCGCCTTGAAGGCAATGGGAAAAGCAAAAACTCCAGAGGAGAAGTTGGTGCACAGTGAAATAGTAAAGAATTTATGTGAATCACTCGGAGTATTTCTTAACTTAATGGGTGACATGATGCCTTATGATGACGATGGCGAATCAATCCCATTTTAAACAAATTGAGGCCAGTGAAAAAATATCTCCCCATGGTCAAGAGTTTGCTCAAACTTTTGGCGCTAGCACATAAAGTCGCTCCTGCTGACCGCCTGCGTTGCTGGCGGTCTTCCTGCGTCAGCAGAGCTCAGTTGTTAGGCGAGCGACAAGTTTTTAAGAAATTATTTTTTTTCAAGATTATTGTTCTTTCTTCTTCTTCTTGTTTTGGTTCTACTTCTTATGAGAATGAAATTCCTGACTTTACGCAAACAAATGTAACGGCTAGTAATACAGGAAATGGGCAGCAATATTGTGCGCCTGTTGCGGTATCTAATTCCATTGTTTGGCTGGCTAATAGCAAAAATGAACAGATACATTTCATTACCAAGCTAGCCTCTAAGAAATATATGAACACGAGCCTTAAAAATGGAACTGGTACAACAGGGGTGTTGCGGGGCGTAGAAAAAATATCAAAGGAGCTATTTGGTGGCTATAAAGTACTGGAATACGAAGGGTGGAGGAAGCATCCTGAATCATATTCAAATGGAATCAAGGTTCCTCGAATTAAGCGAATTGAGTCAATAATATCACGGAGATCAGCAGCTTGGATAAATGTTGGCTGGTACAAATATAATAGTAAAAAAAAAGAGTATAGAAGAATTGGAGGGCACTGGGTGACTTTGGTTGGTTCTAAGGGAAATCGACTAATATTTGATGATCCAGCTCCTAGAGCAGGGAGGGAATTCTCAAATGAAGTTGTAGAATATGAAAAAATTAGTGATGGGATGCTTGTAGGAAAAAAATCTGGATTACCTACGCCTGCTAAAGGGTATCTCTCGTTGGTTAAAGGGATGCATATTAAATCAAATGCAGATGTTGCAATAATTGATGGTGTTGTATATTTAGAGATATGAGTGGCATTGGGGACAGACCACGGTTCTTAACTCATGTCCTCGCCACTTAGCAAGCTAAGAGAAAAACCGTTGTCTGCCCCGAACGGTAGGTGTCAACATACTTTTCGCCTAAATGCTTCATTTAAGCAGCAAGTTTCATGTCAGCCCCTTG
>JAHXHF010000243.1 GCA_025656895.1 gamma proteobacterium symbiont of Bathyaustriella thionipta | reverse complement strand
CAGTAGCTGAGCCTTAGGGGTAATCAGGTAGATTATTGTTTTTCTTAGGGTTTAATCGTTTTCGTTCAAACACTATATAACCGCCAATGAAGGCTTTGCCCGGCGTACACTGGATTATCTGTCATTCATGTTCAGCAGTTTCATAGCCGGGCTGTTTCAGCAACGTCCGGATATTATTATTGGAACCTCACCCCAGTTTTTTACTGTTTGCAGTGCCTGGATGCTGTCGGTGTTCAAACGCCGGCCCTTTGTATTTGAACTGCGTGATCTGTGGCCGGCTTCCATAAAAGCAGTCGGCGCCATGCAGGACAGCCGTCTGCTGCGCGCCCTGGAAAAACTGGAACTGTTTTTGTATCGCCAGGCAGCGGCCATTATTTCCGTTACTCATGCGTTCAAGCGGGAACTGATAGAGCGGGGCATAGATGGCGATAAAATATCGGTCGTGGTGAATGGTGTGGATCTGGAACGTTACCGCGTGCAGGAAAAAGACCCGCAGATGCTGCAACAGTTTCAATTACCAAACAGGTTTGTGGTGGGCTATGTGGGCACTCATGGTATGGCGCATGCGTTGCATCGTATTCTGGAAACAGCCGATTATTTGCGTCAGCATGAAGCCATTGTTTTTCTGTTGGTGGGCAGTGGCGCGCAGCGTTCGGCTTTGCTGCAACAGGCGCAGGATATGGGCTTGCCGAATGTGCGTTTCGTAGAATCCCAGCCTAAAGAAAAAATGCCGCAAGTGTGGAGTTTGTGTGACGTTTCCCTCATTCAGTTGAAGGACGATCCTTTGTTCAGGTCGGTTATTCCTTCAAAGATTTTTGAGTCCATGGGTATGGGGCTGCCGATTATTTTGTCTTTACCCGCCGGTGAAGCATCCGCCATTATCGAGGATTGTGCCTGTGGTCTGATTGTGTCCCCCGAACAACCGGAACAGCTGGCGGCCGCCGTGATGGACTTATACCGGAATCCTCACAAGCGACAGACATTCAGTCAGGCAGCCGGCAGCGCCGCAAAGCAATATTCCCGGGTGCGGCAGGCAGAAAAAATGCTGCTTGCCTTACAAAAACTGACGGCTGCGAATTAATAGAAAGGGATGAAGTCTTTGAAAATAATCAACATCGTGGGCGCGCGGCCCAATTTCATGAAAATGGCACCGGTTATTGAAGCCATGAATCAACATCCGGCGGATATTCAGCACAAACTGGTGCATACCGGACAGCATTATGATGAAAAAATGAGCCAGGCCTTTTTTAATGATCTGGGTATGCCCAAACCGGATATAGATCTGGAAATAGGTTCCGGCAGCCATGCCGAGCAAACCGCACGCATCATGGTGGCTTTTGAAAAGGTCTGTCTGCAGGAAAAGCCTGATCTGGTTATGGTGGTGGGTGATGTCAATTCCACATTGGCCTGCACTATTACTGCCAAAAAACTGGGCATAAAAGTGGCGCATGTAGAAGCGGGGTTGCGTTCACGCGATATGGCCATGCCGGAAGAAATCAACCGATTGTGTACCGATGTGTTATGTGACGTACTTTTTACCACCGACCGGGGCGCAGGCGAAAACCTGCTGGCCGAAGGTGTGGATAGCAGCAAAATTGTATTTGCCGGCAATGTGATGATTGATACCTTGCTAAAACACAAGCTGATGGCGGCTGAACTGGTTTTGATAGATGAACTCGGCCTCAGGCCGCGGCATTATTCCTTGCTCACACTGCACCGGCCTTCCAATGTTGATGATCGGGTTGTGTTGGCCGGTATTCTGGAAGCCGTGCTTGAACTGTCTGATCATCTGCCGGTCATTTTTCCTATACACCCGCGTACCCGCAAGATGGCGCAGCAATTCGGTTTGCTGGACAGTTTGCAGAACAAGCCCGACATTCATCTGCTGCAGCCACTGGGATATTTGCAGTTTTTGCATTTGATGATGCAGGCACGCATGGTGCTGACCGACAGTGGTGGTCTGCAGGAAGAAACCACCACTCTGGGCGTGCCCTGCATCACCTTACGAAACAATACCGAACGTCCGATAACCTGCGAACAAGGCAGCAATGTAATCGTCGGCAATAAAAAAACAGACATTCTGGCCGCCGCTGAAAACGTATTGTCCGGCCAGTCCAGACAAGGCCGTATTCCCGAGAAATGGGATGGCAAGGCGGCGCAAAGGATTGTGCAATGGTTGCTGGATCACCCGGCTATTCCTGGAATGTAAATATGGCTGTTCATGTAGATGCCTTGCCCTATGCCTACGGCAGGCCCGCTGGCCGGGCTCGGATAAAAACCAGAGCGGAAGACTTTCAGGTGGATGAGATTCCGTATGTGGCCGCTGCCGGGCAGGGTGAGCATCTGTATGTACGCATTCGTAAACGCGGCACCAACACAGCCTGGCTGGCACAGCAACTGGCACAACTGGCCGGAATAACGGACAGGGATGTGGGTTATGCCGGTCTGAAAGACAGGCAGGCGCTGACCACACAATGGTTTTCTCTGCATCTGCCAAAAGGTGAAATGCCGGATTTAAGCGCCCTTGAAAATGAAGATATTCAAGTGCTGGAATCGGTCTGGAGCGAGCAAAAACTGCATCCGGGAGATTTAAGCGGCAATCGTTTTCAACTGATTTTGCGTGAGGTGAGCGCCTCAGATGAAGAAATGCAAAAACGCAGTGGTCTGATACAGCAGCAGGGCGTACCCAATTATTTTATGGCGCAAAGATTTGGTCATAACGATCATAATCTGCAACAGGCCGAACGTCTGCTTAACGGAAAAATCAAATTAAAACGTAGTGAACGGGGCTTTTTGTTCTCGGCCGCCCGTTCTTTGTTATTCAATTTGGTACTGGCAGAACGAGTGCGGCAAAACAACTGGAACCAGGTACTGCAAGGTGACTGGCTGAGTATTAATGGAACCGATGCCGGACAAATGGTGTTTGCTGTAAATGAAGAACTGAGCCAGCGGGTGGATAAGGCGGAATTACATCCCAGCGGTCCCCTGTGGGGCAAAGATTGTGAGCATGAACATGTACGCAAGGCAGCCGCTACTCTGGAAAAGCAGGCGCTGGCGGCTTACCAGATTTGGCAACAGGGACTGGAACGATTCGGCTTGCGCTGTGATCGACGCCCGCTCAGGGTAATTCCGCAGTCGTTCAGCTGTCAAAAGCTGGCACAGGACCAATGGCAGCTTGATTTTCAATTGCCACCGGGCAGCTACGCCACGGCGCTTGTGCGTGAACTGGTTACTGTTTAAGCTCACACGGCTAATGGCAACTTTAACAGGTGTAGCGGGTTAAATTAAGCAAAATAAACAGGCCCAATGCTGTAAAAAGGGTAACTAGTGTCCGGCAGAAAACTCGCTATTTTCGAGGGGCTATGACCCCGCCCGCCGTCGAATTCAGTCAATTGCCTGCATTTTTGGC
>JAHXHF010000250.1 GCA_025656895.1 gamma proteobacterium symbiont of Bathyaustriella thionipta | reverse complement strand
TTTATAAGTTATTTCTATCGGTAGCATGAGCATGCTTATGAATGGTTTTTGCCAAACAAGATTCTTAAAAAAACAGTGAAACTTCAGATATTTTATTTATTGTGAAATTAAGTATGCTGAGGCTTGCAAATGAAAAGTCTGTGGGTAATACTGAAAAGACGTATTGCGGGTTATTTTCAAATAAAATCAAACAAACCGTTTCACAATGAGGAGATATTGAATGGCTGAGTTGTTTTCTGACGAATGGATGAAGAGCTTTATGGAAAAGTGGAATGCTGATCCTGAACTGTCCGGTGCACTTGAACAAATTGGTTTCAGCAGTGTGATTGCTTATGGTATTGACGGCGAAGATCAGCCGAGAGGTGTCATTAATGTAGAGAATGGCAAGGGTGTTGCAGCCGGTGCTTACAATGGCGAAGAACTGAACTGGGACATTCGCTGTTCACAGGCTCATTGGGAAAAGTGGATGAAAAAACCACCCGGCATGATGGGCCTGGGTGCTTCTTACGCCTCACGCAAAATTAAATTTGTGGTAGGCGATTATACGGCTATGATTAAAGATCCACGCATGGCCGGGCCTTTTATCAAGTCTTTTGCGGCTATGGCCTCTGTATAAAATGATTCATAATGCCTGTAAAGCAAATCTGACTTGCTTTACAGGCTGACGGACGATTCGTTAGTGTTTTTTTGGGTGAGAGTGATGTTGAAAAAAATAAGAGTGGTCGCTTTAGCGGCTGTTATCCCGTTTTTTGCGGGAGTCGCACAAGCTGCAAATACGGGTTTTGACACTTTCACCGTAACCACAAGAACCAGCAGTGTACAGATTTCTCTGGGTGGTACTGTGGTGCCTTTCAAGGAAGTTACTCTGTCAGCGCAGATTCCGGGGCGGGTTAAATATATCGCCGGCCTTGAAGGCGAGTCATTTGATAGCGGCACTCTGCTGGTGGCTATCGATGATACCGAACTGCTGGCAAAGCGCAGGGCGGCTGAAGCTGAATATTCCAATGCCGATGCAGCCCTCAGAAATGCGGGTGTGCAGTATTCTCGTGAATTGTATTCCCCCCGGTCTCGCAGTTCCCCGGGTGGCATGGGCACGCCCAACCTGTTTGATCAAATGTTCAGCGATCCCATGAGTGATATGATGGGACGCTCAGACAAATCGGTAGAACGAAGTGCCGATATATACTCATCCCGTACCCAGATTGATAAAGCTCGTAACGCTTTGTCGGCTGCCAGTTCACAAATACAGGCTATTGATGCAAAGCTTAGAGATGCACGTAGTGTGGCTCCCTTTGATGGTGTCATAGTCACCAAATTTATTGAAGAAGGTGACACGGTTCAGCCCGGTATGCCACTGCTTAAATTTGCTGATATGCGTTATCTGCAAATTGTTGTAGAAGTACCGGCCCGTTTACGTCCCGGGCTTTCTCAGGGGCAAATTCTGCGTGCTGTACTGGATGTGGGCGAATTATCGGTTCCTGTGCGGGTGGCACAGATATTTCCATTAGCTGATCCACAGCGCCATACTGTTAAAGTAAAACTTGATTTGCCCATCGGTACCAACGCCTCGCCGGGCATGTATGCGCGAGTCGGTGTTCCTGACCCTAACGCAGACAGCGCGGCACTGCCTATTATTCCCAAAACAGCGGTCCGTTATCGTGGCAGCCTGCCTGCAGTTTATGTGGTGAATTCCAGCAATAAACCCGAATTACGTCTGATTAGAGTGGGCGAATTGATTGATGGCGATCACTATACGGTTTTGTCAGGACTGAGCAATGGCGACACGGTGCTGCGTAACCCGCCTGTTACCGTAACGGCCGGGTGGTCTCATTCAACCGAATAAATGTTGCACAGATTTTAAGTTAGTTGACCTATTGAGGATTGATGCACTAAAAAGGACAAGAAATATCTCAATTACCGGCCTCTGCGTGTAAGTCTGGCAGGTATTTGGCTGGTATGAACAAAAAAAATAATACTATTCAGCGAATAGTAAATTGACAGCTTAATGCCTCAGGCGACCGCTGAAATCAGTAAGATCAAGGCAAACAATGTGAATTTATCCGTGTAAATGAGCATTTTTGAATATACCTAAAGGGCATTTCCTTCGGGCACACATCTGGCTGATTTCAATGCTTGGCTGAGTAGTTACAAAATAATGAAAAAGGGGAGCCGGCCGTTGGGTCTGGTGAAGGTTATCAAGCTATCAGCTGTGCATGGTCTGGCTTTCAGGGTCGAGCCGTTCTGCGTTTTGGAAAAAGCTGATAGTTCACCACTGGGTTGAATTAAAAAATGAGCGAACAAGAACACCACAATTCCACGCCTCTTGATGACAAGCATCTGGGGTTAGCGGGTAAAACAACCCGGGCTTTTATAAAATCACCTTTATCACCGTTGTTGTACATGGCAATGCTGATGATGGGGGTTTTTGGCCTGTTTATGACGCCCCGTCAGGAAGACCCGCAAATCTCGGTTCCCATGGTCGATATTTTTGTACAGTATGCGGGCGCAGAAGCTCAACAGGTTTCCAATCTTGCGATCCAGCCTCTGGAACGCATCATGCGGGAAATTCCGGGTGTCAAGCATGTTTATTCCGCTACTGAACGGGGGCGGGGTATTGTTACGGTTGAATTCGATGTCGGCCAGGATATGGGGCCTTCATTGGTTAAAGTGAACGATAAACTCGCTTCCAATATGAACAAAATCCCCATCGGCGTGAGTCCTCCGCTGGTGCAGGCCAAGGGCATTGATGATGTGCCGGCCGTTACCCTGACACTGTGGTCCAATGCTGCCGATAGCAATGGTCAGCCACTGGTGAATGAAAGCCAGCTGCGCATGCTGGCTCAATCTGTTCTGCAGAAATTAAATGAGATTCCGACTACCGGCCCCGGTTTTATTGTCGGTGGTACGCGTGAGCAGGTTAAGGTCGAAGTTTATCCCGAAAGATTATCCGGTTATGGCATCAGTCTGGACCAGGTTGCCAATGCTATTAATACGGCCAATGCTGAACAACGAGCCGGTGGCGTAGAGACGGGTGATACTCATTTCAATGTAGTGACGGGGGCTTTTCTGCGTTCAGCTAATGAAATTAATCGCCTGGTGGTGGGCGATTTTAATGGCTCTCCTATTTATATGCATGATGTGGCCAAAGTGGAAGAGGGGCCGGAAGATGTAACCAATCTGGTGCGTTATTACACCGGACCGGCCAACAAGAGCGAAGAACGTGCCGATGGCGTTCCGGCTGTCACCATAGCTATTGCCAAGAAAGAGCGCACCAATGGTGTGGATGTTGCCGAAACGATCCTGGAACGTGTTGAGGAACTGAAAGGTGTGCTCATTCCTTCCTATGTACAGGTCAGCGTGACAAGAAACTACGGCGAGACAGCGAATGAAAAAGTTAATGAGCTGTTGTTCAAACTGTT